>JAQGHQ010000160.1 GCA_028288765.1 Gemmataceae bacterium
TCGTCGGGTCGGGGGTCGTCCGGGCCGGTCGGAGCCCCGGGAGGTCAAACGCCGGCCGAAAGTCTTCCCGCTCATGACGCGCCCTCGCACGATCGGACGGGCCGCATTGCTGAGCACAGGGCAAAAATAAGTCGGGCGATACAAAGACCGAAACTGTATAGCATTCAGGCACGGAAGTGCCATTCAACCCACCGAGACAGTCACATTGGCCCGGGTGGCATGTCCACAGCTTGGGGCGGACCTGCCACCCGGGCCATTCCCCTCATCCCCTCCCCCAAGGGGAAAGGGGGACCCGAAACGGACACCGTCACCGGGTGCCTGTATGAGTGATCTTGCCATATCTATCATGAGATTGTTAGATAATTGGTTAAACGGGGTCGAACCCCGGGAGGGACGGTTGCAGCTCGGGCTTCGGGGCTGCTGCGGTCAGACGTGGGATTGGGGCGGCGTGGGGACGGGGTTCGGTGCGGCGTGCGGAATCGGGGTGGCGGACGAGCTGGACGCTCCGGGCCGGCACGTCCTGGCGGGCGGTGATGACCACGGCCGCCGGGTTCAGATCGGCGAGGGCGCCGCGGCCGGCGGCCTCGGCGAGCCAGGGGTGGTTGCAGTCCTTGCTCAGGTGCAGCTGGACGAGGTGCGTCGGGAACGCCGGGCCGGACCGGGCGGCGACCGCCCGCGTCAGGTCGGCCGCCTGTCGATTCGACAGGTGACCGGTATCGCCGAGTACCCGCTGGACCAGGAACGCCGGCCGCGGGCTGTTCCGCTCCATCTTCTCGTCGTGGTTGTACTCGACCGCGAGCACGTCCACTCCGGCGAACGCTTCGACGAGCTCCTCCGACGCGCACCCGAGGTCCGATGCGTACCCGATCGCCCAGGCCGGGCCGTCCGCTTCCCCGTCGTGGTAGTCGAGCCGGAATGCGAAGGTCGGGTCGGAGTCGTGCGACACCCGGACGGGCCGGCAGGTGAGTCCCGGCGCGAGGTCGATCGCCTCGTCGTCGGTGTAAGTGCGGGTGAGCGAGGCCGAGTGGAGGGAACCGAAGGACGGGGCGACGGCATTGAGGTGGTCGAGCTGGGCGGGGTGGGCGTAGACCGGGATGCGCTGACTCCGCAGCTGCGCGAGGGTGAGGTCTTTCCAGTGGTCGCCGTGGGTGTGGGTGAGGATCGCGGCGTGAACCTTGTCCCATGAGGCCCCGACGGCGGCAAGCCGGGCGGAGAGGAAGCGGGGGTGGAGGCCGCAGTCGATCAGCAGGCCGAACCCGTTTACCTGTAATAAGGTTACGTTCCCACTGCTCCCGCTGGCGAGGACTGTGAACCGCGCCGTCATTCCGGCGGTACTCCGTATCGGCCCGCGGGCTGGCGGGTGAAATGTCAGAAACCTGAACCAGTTGTAACGGCTCCGGCGGACCAGTGGAAGGGCGGTAGCGGGCCACGAGAGCGGGCCGGGCGCCCGGTCATAACCGACAGGCGGGCATCGGAATCCCAACGGCGGGTACGATTTCCTTGTGACCGCCCCCCGCGGTTGATATCGTTAAAAATGATTCCGTCCGGGGTGTGATGAGGTCCGGTCATGGCCGAGCAGCAGACGATCCTGATCGTGGACGACGACCGCGAACTGGTCGAGGGGTTGCGGGCGGTCCTGGAGCGGCAGGGCTACCGCGTGATGCAGGCCCACGACGGGCACCAGGGAAAGCAGGCGATCTACAACCAGCAGCCGGACCTGGTGATCCTCGACATGATGATGCCGCGGATGGGCGGCTACCCGGTACTGGAACACTTCCGGGGGAAGACCGACGCCCCGCCGATCATCATGATCACGGCGAACGAGGGGAGCCGGCACAAGGCGTACGCCGAGTACCTCGGGGTGATCGACTACATCCGCAAGCCGTTCGCGATGGAGCGCCTACTGGAGGCGGTGAACAAGGCGCTGCGGCCCCAGCCAAAAACGGAGCCGAACGAGGGCGAGGCGCCGAAAGGCGGGTGAGCGGGAACAGACACCGAAGCCCTTCCGTCGCACCGGCCGCGCGGCCTCTTCAAGCACGCGATCCCTCAGCCCCTGATGACTGGGGACGCAGCCCGTTGTGGGGCCGGCTGTGCCGGCCGGTTTTAGTGCCGGCCGGTTTTAGTTTCGCATCCGGCAAGTGCGGCCGGCACAGCCGGCCCTACAAGAAAAAAACGGCCGGCACAGCCGGCCCTACAAGACTTGTGTCCGGCCGTCCTGACTTTCCACCGTCAGCTTCACCCTCTCCTCCAAATCCGGCCGCCGTTTCAGCGTCTTGTCGCGCCCGCCGCGGTTGAGTTCGTAGATGCCCGCCTCGTCCAGCGTTTCGCCCGGCGCGAGCCGGCAGGCCGCGCGTTTCGCCCGCGCGCCCGCGAACAGCGGCCCGAGGCAGTCGGGACAGGCGAGCGAGTACGTTTTCAGCTCGTGGGTGAGCCCGTCGCTCCACCGGGCCGCGACCTTGAACGCCGCCGGGCCGGGGCACCCGGGGGCGTAGCACAGGACCGGGTACGGCGGCATCGGCATCGGGTCAGTTCGACGGGTACGGGGTGGCCTCGCCGTTGATCTCGGCGAGGGCGTTCAGGGCGGCTTTGAGTTCCGCTTCCTTCTTGTTCCGGCCCCAGGCGGGCGGGAACCGGTGGCCGTCCACGTCGGCCGCCACCTTGAAGCACTTGTCGTGGTCGGGGCCCTGCTCGTCGAGCAGGTAGTACCGCGGCGTCCCGCCGTACAGCCGCTGGACCACCTGCTGCAGCTGGGACTTGGAGTTCGCCGCGATCGCGTCCTGGGCCACGCGTTCGACTTCCGGCTCGATGAACCGAAGGACGAACGTCTTCGCCTCGTCCCACCCGCCGTCGACGAAGATCGCCGCGACCAGGGACTCGAACACGTCGGCCAGCATGTTCGGCGGGATCTCCCCGTAGGTACTGACCCCCTTCCCGAGGAACAGGAAGCCGCCGAGCCCGAGGTCCTGGCTGAACCGGGCGCACGTCTTCCGGCTGACGACCACGGACTTCACCTTCGTCAGGTCGCCCTCCTGGTAGTCCGGGAAGCGGAGAAAGAGCTGTTCGCAGGTGACCAGCCCGAGCACGCTGTCGCCGAGAAATTCCAGCCGCTCGTTCGACGCCGCCCGGGTGTTCGCCCCGGACGTATGTGTGAGAGCGGCCCGGAGGAGTTCGGGCCGGCGGAACTGGTAGCCGATGGCCTCCTGACACTGGTCGAGGATGGCCCGTTCATGGGACACTGTCAATTCCTGGGGAGGCATCATCTGAGCTCATCGGGCGAGCGGAGTAAGCCAGGTCGTGTGGGAAGCCTAACACTCTGTCGGGCGCGCGTCAACGCTCCGGCGGCCGGGCGAGTCAGCCGGCCGGCGGAGTGCGGGGCGAGAACGGCTGTCAGGAGCCGGCGGCGGTCATCAGCGGGACCGGGTGTGGGGCGGTTGTCGGCGGGGGCGGCGGGCACAACGCCTCGGCGGCCCGGGCCAGGTCGGCGAGCGAGAACGGCTTGGCGAGGAAGCGATCGGCCCCGGCGGCGAGTGCATAATCCCGGTGGGCGGGAGCCGTGTTGGCCGACATCATTATCGCGGGCAGCCGCCCGTTCGACACCTCCGCGGCCAGGCGGAGCACCTGATACCCGCTCCGTCCGGGGAGCATCATATCCGTCACGAGCAGGTCGGGGAGGTCGCGGACCAGAACCTCCTCGGCCCCGGCGGCGTCGCCGGCAGTTACGACGTCGTACCCCCTGCGACGGAGGGCGAATGCCATCGCCTCGCGTTGTTCGGGTTCGTCTTCGACCAACAAGACCGTGCGGGCAGTTTTCACGGCGTGCCTCCGCTGCAACAAATCCCCGGGCCAGGGTTCATCCGTGAAGTTTGGGACAACTATACACGCGGACGGGCCGGGTGGCAATCGTTTCCCACTCTTCCCCGATTCTCGGACCGATACAACCATGCCTAGCTGCGTATCAGTGACAACCGGAGCAGGTGCTATCCTTACCCCGACCGGACCCACCAACCGCCCCCGACTATGACCGACCCCACCCCGACCGAAACCCCCACGATCCTCGGCTTCCGGATGCCGGCCGAGTGGGAGCGGCACGCCGCCACCTGGCTGGCGTGGCCGCACCGCCGGTCCGACTGGCCGGGCAAGTTCGCCCCGATCCGGTGGGTGTACGCGGAAATCACCCGCGCCCTCACCCGGCACGAGCGGGTGAACCTGATCGTCCGCGGGCCGAAAATGCGGCAGCGGGCCGGTGGCATCCTGACCTCGGCCGGGGTCGATCTGGCGCAGGTCAGGTTCTGGGAACTGCCCACCGACCGGTCCTGGGTCCGGGACTCCGGCCCGATCGTGGTCGTCAGGGATGACGGCGGGCGGGCCGTTCTCGACTGGCACTTCAACGCCTGGGCGAAGTACCCGGACTGGGCCCGCGACGACCGCGTCCCCGGGTTCGTGGCGGACCGCCTCGCCCTGCCCCGGTGGCAGCCGCAGCGGGACGGCCGGCGGGTGGTTCTGGAAGGGGGCAGCATCGACGTCAACGGCCGGGGGCTGATGCTGACCACCGAGGAATGCCTGCTGAGCGAGGTGCAGGAGCGGAACCCGCCGCTCGACCGGGGCGGCTACGAACAGGTGTTCGCCGACTATCTGGGCGTGAGGAAGGTGCTCTGGCTCGGCCGCGGGATCGCCGGCGACGACACGCACGGGCACGTCGACGACCTGGCCCGGTTCGTGAACCCGCGGACGGTGGTGACGGTGGTCGAAGACGACCCGGCGGACGAGAACTACGCCCCGACGCGGGAGAACCTGGAACGCCTCGAGGGAATGACCGATCTCGACGGGGGCGGGCTCGAGGTGGTGCCGCTGCCGCTGCCGTCGCCGGTGGTGTTCGAGGGGACCCGGCTGCCGGCGAGCTACGCGAACTTCTACATCGCGAACGGGGTGGTGATCGTGCCCACCTTCAACGACCCGAAGGACCGGGTCGCCCTCGGCACCCTCGCCGACCTGTTCCCCGACCGCGAGGTGGTCGGCATCCACTGCACCGATCTGGTCTGGGGCCTTGGCACGCTCCACTGCATGACGCAGCAAGAACCGGCAGGCGGTCCGTAGGGCGGAGCGAGTCCGCGCCGCCCCCCTTACAAAGGCTGCTCGCCTGTCGGCCTCTCGCGCGGCATTTTCGCCGCCATCGCCAGCCCGAGCCCGGCGAGGCAGACGGTGACGAGGCTGAGGAGCAAGCTGACGAGGTGCCACGGCCCGAACGCGGCCTTTGCCGTCGAGGCGGTTTCCGGGTTCGGGTCGAATCGGAGTACCCGCAGCTCACTGACGTGATTCGAGATCGGCCACCCGACCGCGACCGTCAGCACCGCCAGTCCGATCACCAAGACGCGCCGGCGGTGGATCTGGCCCGGGGCGTTCCACCACGCCAGTGCGGTGGCGAGCGCCATGAGCCCGCAGACCGCTTGCATCGCGAAATACTTCGGGAAGACCGGCCCGACCGCGGCCCCGGCGAGGGCGCTGGCGAGCGCATCCTTGTCGGCCTGCGGGGCGACGATCGTCTGGTGGGCGGTGCGGTCCGACGGCCCGGCGTGTACCACCTGCTTGAACGAATCGAAGATCGTCGGGGCGGTGACGAAGTTGAAGAACGCGGCCCCGCCGAACCACATCCCGAGGGCGAGGATGTGGATTGCTTTCAATGCGGTCTGGTACATCAGCCCGTCCCCGATCCCGTGGTCCGTATCCGGTCCCCGGGTCTTGCGTTTTGTCGTGAGACTCGAAGACTCGTCACACTGCTCAGGGTAGCAACGCACCGCCGCGAGACCCCCGGGTACTCTCAAGTTTTGTAGGGTGGGTCGAGTCTTCGAGGCCCACCGGTGTTAATCACGGT
>JAQGHQ010000162.1 GCA_028288765.1 Gemmataceae bacterium
GCCTCGTGACAGGACCTTCGGGGACGTCCGGCGGCTCTCGATGTGACCGATGCGCTGGCCCCCCACGGCTCCGCGGCGGGGCCGGTCTCGCAACCTTCACTCGAACAAATGGCTCACAGCGTTCTAACGCGACATCCCGGCGAGTGACTCACGCCACTCCCAGGTCCGGAGATGTATCTCGTTTTCCCTGCTGAACTCCGTTCAGTGTTGCTCCTCGCGTGACCGGCGCGGGTCGGCTAGCATACGCCCATACCCCACTGCCGCACGTGTTCGGCCCCCGCCTTCTCGCAAGCGGCATTCTTGAAAAGGAGTTTTGGCATGAACCTGCTGGCCCGTATTGGCTCGTTGACCGCCGCCGGGTGGCTCCTCCTGTTAGCGGCCACCTCGGCCCGTGCGCAAGAGCCGAGCTGGCCCCCGGAGAAGACGAAGGACGCAGAGTTTTCCGGACGGAAGCTGGACATCTTCCGGCACGGGGTCAGGACGGAGTGGGGGTACGAGGCGCCCCAACGGGACACGTTCCTGGTCCTCCATCCGAGGCAGGCGAAGCCGAACTCCCCGCTGTACGTCGTCCTCCATTCCGCCGGACACGACGTCCACTCGTGCCTGGCCTGCACGAGCCGGGCCGGCGACCACGACATCTACCACTCGCCGCCGGAGTTCTTCGCACTGTACCTCGATTGCCGCGCCAACAAGGGGGACTGGTGGTGGGGGAGTGAAAAGTACAAAGGCCCCGAGGTTTGTCCCACGGAGAAGCGGGTGGTGGACACCGTGAAATGGGTGGTCAAGGAATACGGGATCGACCAGAATCGCGTCTACTTGTGCGGGAACTCGATGGGCGGGAGCGGCACCCTGGGGATCGGCATGCGCCACGGTGACGTGTTCGCCGCCGTCAAGGCGAACGTCCCCGCCCGGGTCGAACACGTCTCCAGCCGGATGTACTTCGCCCCGCGGACGGTGCCGGCGGGCGTCACCCTCCCCGACCCCCCGATCGTGGTCGACTACTCCGCCCCGAACGACAGTTGGTCGAGGGGCCACGACGCGTTCGCCCGGGACATGAACGAGCGGAGGTACGCGCTGTTCCTGTACTGGGGCCCGTTCGGGCACGCGAACAACCACGAGCAGATCCTGAAGGTGAACGACCTGATCAACTCCTTCGACTGGCTGAGCGTCCGGAAGAACGAGCCCTACCCGGTTTTCACCAACGCCTCGACCAACGACCCGTTGCCCTGGCCGGGTCAGCTCACCGACAACAAGCCGGGCCAGGTCAATGCGTTCTTCCGCTGGAAGACCGTGAGCGACACGGCGGACTCGGTCGAGACGCAACTGTTCGTTCTCAAGGCATCGGACCTCAGGACGTCCTTCACCCTCCCGGCGGAGGCGACCGCGGACGTGAGCTTGCGCCGGCTGCAGCGGTTGCGAGTCGCTCCTGGTGCGACCGGGCGCTGGACGTTCGGCACGGCCAGCGGCGAGGCCAAGGCCGACGCGACGGGGTGCGTCACAATCCGCAAGTTGAGGGTCACAGCGGAGCCGACCACCCTGAGCGTCAGGCTGGCGGAGTAGTCACTCCGCGGGCCGGAGCGCGGCCGAGGATCTTGCGCGCGTCGGCCCGACATCTCGGTGACGGTACTTTGCACCGGGTCCGCCTTGCGATTCACACGCCAATCACGCGCGTACCGAAGGCTTGCCAACTGATTCGTGGGGTACGCTTGAGACGACAGCCCGACGAACCGGCTACAGCTGTCATTTTTTCGATCCGCCTGCCTTCCTCGCAACGCTTTCGGGGGACTACCCTTTGGTTCCTGAACACTCCCCCGCTGGGCGCGGCTCGGGAGGGCCGACCGGTCAGACCTCCGTGCGCAACCGCGGCAGGCCAGGAGTTCCTGACGTTGCCTCTTCGCACCCCCCGGCGGCGACCGACACGGGACTCACACCCCGCTCATGCACATGCGCGGCGGGGGTGCGGTCGATCAGCAGGCTGAGCAGCTCCGGGCGGCTGTAGTGGCCGCGCGAATCCATCATCCGCTTCCGCTTGTCGATCAGCCAGAAATCGAGATCGGCGATCACTTCGCCTTCGCCGGAACGCAGCGGCTCGCCCATCAGCTCGCCTTCCGGCGAGACGATCGCGGTAAAGCAGCCGCTCGAAATCGGCTCGATGTCGCAGCCGGTGTCCTTCATGATCTGGGCCTGCTGCTCGGCGGTCAGCCAGGCGGTGGCGTTGACGACGAAGCAGCCGGCCTCCAGGGCGTGCTGGCGGATGTTGACCGATATCTGCTCGGAAAAACCATCACCCGCGAACGACCCGGGGTACATCGCCGAGTGGATCTGCTCGCCGTCGGCCATCAGGGCGTACCGGGCCAGCGGGTTGTAGTGCTCCCAGCACGCCAGTTGGCCGATGCGTCCGACCGCGCTGTCGACGGCCCGCAGCCCGGAGCCGTCGCCCACGCCCCAGACCATGCGCTCGTGGTAGGTCGGGGAGATCTTGCGGCGGTGCTGGATCAGGGTGCCGTCGGCGTCGAACAGGAGCTGCGCGTTGTACAGCGTGCCGCCGTCGCGCTCGTTGACGCCGATGGACACGACCATCTTCGCCTGCCGGGCCGCTTCACCGATGGCCAGCGTGGCGGCCGACGGCACGGTCACCGCCTGGTCGAGCAGCTTGTAGTGTTCCGCACCCATCTTGTACGGCGATTGCACGAAAGAGAAGTAGGGGTAGTAGGGCACCACCGTTTCGGGGAAGGTGGCGAACTGCACGCCCCGGCGGCCGAGTTCGAGGATCTTCTGAACGACTTTGTCCACCGTACCTTCCCGGCTGTAAAGGACGGGGCTGAGCTGTACGGCGGCGGCTTTGACGATGGTCATGAGGGAGACCCTGATCGAGTAATGTTGGGATCATTGCTGGTCTGGTTGTCGCTGCGGAAATGCGCTCCCGGTGCGGGCCCGCGAACTGGACGAGGGGAGAGACTCGCGCCGGTTCCTTTTCGCCCGTGTGCGACGCGCTGCCGGGGTGCGACGCGCTGCCGGGGGCTGCTACTTCGATTTTATCAGCATGCCGAGCGGCAGCAGGGGGCCGACCGGCATGAGGTCGAAGGTCAACAGGTTGTCTTGACCGAGCGGAAGTGCCTTGAGAAGCCCGTCCGCCTCGTCGACCGAATCCACGGTCATCAGGAAGATCACGCCCTCTTCCTTGTCCCGCAGCCAGAACTGCTCCATCTTGCCGTCGAGGTAGAGTTGCAGCGTCGCCGGGACCTCCTTCGGCGGGTAGTGCTGCCGCTGTTCCGGCGAGAGCGGTTTCAGCGTGCCGGTGGCCATCACTTTCGTGGTCTTCTCCTGCGGTTAAGGGTCAGCCAAATGTCGCCCGAGAGAATTGTGGTATCGCTTGGGCTGCGTCTCCCGTCCCCGCAACCGCGCGCCGTCGTCACTCGCGAGCGCCCAACGATCAGGCTGTTGCTCCGGCCTCGCCGGCAGGCCGAGCCGCTGTCCCGAGGTCGTTACCTCATGACCCCCCCGATCTTCCCGGCTGCGCCTGCGGCCACGCGGCCAAACGACTGGCGGATCGAGACGACATGGAGGAAGATCGCGGCCGGGGCGAGGAGCGCCGGGATCCAAACGACCGGCCAGGCGGCAATGGCGGCGAACGGCTCGCCCGGCCAGTCGAGGTGGAGCGGGCCGGGGGCGGACGTGGCGACGGTCCCGATCGCGTTGAACAGCATCGCCAGGCCGACGAGGTTCCAGGCGACCGCTGCCCGCGGGCCGATCCACCCGGCCGCGATCCCCGCCGCCACGACCGGCGCCGTGAGGCCGACGAGTGCGTCGAAGTTCCGCCCCTCGAACGTGACCTGGACCGGCGCGTATCCTCCGGCGTGGAGTCGCCAGAACGCGAGTTCCACACCGACGCGGAACGTCTGGACGGCCACCGGCTGCCACGGCGGGACTTCGGCCAGGAGCCGCCGGAATGTTCGGGTCCGGGCGAGCAGGGCGAACGTCACCAGGGCCGTCAGTGGGAGGAGCGGCCACCGAGGCGGCCGGGCCGACCAGTCGGCGAGCACCCCGCTCTCGGCGAGCGCGGCCGTCGCGCCGAGCCAGACGATGAGCCCGGCCGCGACGGAGATCGTGTAGGCCCGGGGGTGAGCCAGCCCCGCCCGTCGGGCCGCCCGGCCGAGGCCGAGCGCGAGGAGGGCAACCAGTACGGCCGCGGCGCCGATCAGCAGCGCGGCAGCCGCCAGCGATCCGGTCATGGTCCACCTCACGGGGCTCGGGATAAGGGCTCACGGACAAAACCCCAGCCACCATCGACAATCACTGGGGAAACACGGGGTATACGAGGTTTTGTCGGTTAGTCCTAAGCTTCCGGCCGCATCGTCGACGCGCTACTCGAACGCCTTGCGGTGCTTGGCGATGAAAGCCTCGAGTGTCATCGGGGGCCGGCCGCCGAGCTTCTCGACGAGGTCGTTCGTGCCTTCAAAGACCCCGTTCTGGTGGTCGATGGCGACCTCCCGGAGGTGCTGGAAGAGGAAGGAGTTGCCGACGGCCGACGCCTTCCCCGCGGCCTCCATATTCTGCCTGAACACCTCGAAGTCGACCTGCTTGTACCGGACGTCCTTGCCGAGCACCCGGCTCAGGACCTGCGCGGTTTCCTGGTACGTGACCTCGACCGGGCCGTAGAGCGGGTAGATCTTGCCGCCGTGCGGCGCGGGGTCTTCGAGGATGCCGGCGATGACCCGGCCCTGGTCCTCGGCGGCGATCGGGGCGTGGCGGCCGGTGCCGAACGGCACGTGGAGCAGGCCGGCCCGGATCATCGGGGCGAGGTAGAGCAGCCACTCGGCGAAGTAGGTCGGCCGGATGTGGGCGACGGCGAGGCCGGACCAGTCGAAGACCCGCTCGGAGACCCAGTGGTCGGTGGCCGCGTGGCTCTTGGCGTCGGCCCGGGCGGACTTCTGCGACATGTTGACGACGCCGTCGAGGCCGGCCTCCTTCGCGGCCTGGGCGAAGTACGCCGTCGCCTGCAGGATCCCCGGGCGGATGGGGTAAACGAAGTAGGCCCGCTGTACGCCGTCCAGCGCGGCGCGGACCTGGCCGAAGTCGAGCAGGTCGCCGTAGACGACCTCGACCCCCTGGTCCTGCAGCGTCTTCGACCGCTCGTCCCGTCCGTGGGCCAGTGCCCGGACCTGGTGACCCCGAGCCAGCAACTCGTCGATGGTCGCCCGGCCGGTGTCGCCGGTCGCGCCGGTGACCAGAACCTTACCCCGAGCCATTTGAATACTCCGCGGGACGGGTGTAGGATGTTGACTGACATCCAAATGGTAGGCGGCGGCATTTTAGATGTCAACCGAAATCCAAATATTCCCCGAGGAGACGTCCCCATGAGGAAGTCGAGAGAGGAAGCGGCTCAGACCCGCAAGCAGATTGTCACGGCGGCCGCCGGTGAGTTCCGCAAGAACGGGGTCGTGGCGACGGGGTTGAACGACCTGATGCGTGCCGCGGGCTTGACCCATGGCGGGTTCTACAAGCACTTCGAGTCGAAGGACCAACTCGTCGCCGAGGCGTGCGCCGAGGCCATGGGCTCGTTGATCGAGCACGTGACGGTTGCTGCTTCTAAAGGACCGGGGGCGGCTGCGGCCTCATACCTCTCGACCTGGCACCGGGACAACCCGGCGGAGGGGTGCCCGCTGTCCGCGATCGGCAGCGAACTCGGCCGGTGCGACGAGAAGGCCCGGGCCGAGGCGACGGACGGGTTCCAGAAGCTCGTCGAGGTCATGGCCGGGCAGTTCGGCAAGACCCCGCCCGCTGCCGCCCGGCGGCGCGCGCTGGTCGCGGTCTCGACGATGATCGGGGCACTGACTATGTCGCGGGTCGTGACCGACCCGGAGTTGTCGGCGGAGATCCTGAAGGAGGCGGTGAAGAGCATCGCCGACGAGTGACGCATTCCCGAGCAGGGAGGGACTGACCCCTCCTGACGCCCCTTCGCCGTGTCGCGGGCAAGCTGGTGTGCGAACCGCTGGCCGAGGGTCTGGTCGCGCGTCTGCCAAGTAAACTCCACCTCCATTCCCGCCGTCGCCGCGCAACGCCCCTCCCAGAGTGGGCGTCACACGCGGGAAGTCATCCCGCTCTGCACAACCACGACGGTCCCGGCGGCGGACGGGCGCGGACCACGCGTACGTGCTGACCGAGAAGGGGCGGGGGCTGTTCCTCGTCCTCGTCGCCCTCGGGCAGTGGGGTGCGCCGGGGCGTCCGGATTCAAACTCGTGAACGTGAAGATGGGAGAGCCGGTGCGGCTGGAGCTGCGAACCGAGGGGGGCCGAAGGTCGGGCTGGATCACGTGCGGCTGGTGTCCGGGGCGTAGTGGGCACCGGGGCCAGCGGGAAAGAGGAGAGGCCAGCAGCCGGGGGAAGCTGCTGGCCTTTGCGATGGGTCGGGGGGATGGTTGGGGGCGTTCGATTCGGGCCTGAGGGGAAGGCCTTGTCGAGTCTTGGGGGAAGGTTCGACGGGAAGGGATAAAGCAGCCGCCGTGCCAGTCGGGCGGACCGTAGAGCCGGGATGACGCGATCGCCTATCCGGCCGGGCGCTACGGAAAAGAAGGCCGGAGGCCGCGGAGGGCGGGCCTGCAATTCTTACCAGTCGAACTTTCACCACCGGACAGGCTCCAATTTGATGGTCCTTTGCGCGCGTCGGTCCGACACGCCGAGCGCGTGGGCATGGGTAGCGAATGCTCGGATTCGCAACGATGTCCCTGCCCCAGCCCCTGACGCTATCGCTCGACGACTTGACGGTTACCCACGCCCACTTTCTTGCCGGGCAGCAGCTCGCCCACCTTAGCCAGCACCCAAAGAAGGCTGACTCCCGCTCCACTCCTTGAGATCCCAGCAGCTCTGGGGAGTCAGCGTGTTCACCTTCCAGATCAGGACGACGGTCTACATCCTGGATCGTTCCCGCTCTCGCACTGCCCCCGAAGCTCATCCGGGCGAATCCGAAGGGGTGCTGGTGGTGGATCGTTACTCGGCCGACAAGGCTCTGTCCGGGGTGAAGAATGGCCGGTTGACGCAGGCCTGTTGCTGGGCTCACGTGCGCCGGGACTTTATCCGTGTGGGCAAGGGTTGGGCGGACCAGAAGGAGTGGGCCCTGACCTGGCTGGGTCGCATTCGCGTGCGGTACGGACTCCATCGGCAACGCCTGGGGGCCCCGACGAACTCGGACCGGCAGATGGCCTTACGAGACGCTGTTGCCGCGGTGCGCCGGCGATGTCTGGCCGAACTGGCCGATCCCACCCTCGGGATACCGGCCCGCAAGGTCCTGACGAGTTTGGACGAGCACGGGCCCGGTCTGACCCGCTTCGTGGACGATCCCCGCATCCCGCTGGACTCCGAAGAGTGTTCCGCTCGGGGAGAGAAGTGGGCTCGGACGCTGGAGTCCGACCTGGACGGGGCGGAGGGGCGGCTCGACCTCGGGCGGATCGGCCGGCCGGAATGACGGCCGGCCGGTAGGCGGCGGGCGACGGCCGTGGTGCGGGTGCTATGCCCCGGATCAGACGCGATCCCCGGCCGCCGGGCCGCCGACGAACCGCTCGAACGCGTCCATCTCGGTCCGCCCACCGACCACCAGCGGGGTCCGCTGGTGGACGCTCGCCGGCTCCACGTCCAGCACCCGCCGGGCCCCGTCGGTCGCCCGCCCGCCGGCCTGCTCGGCCAGGAACGCGACCGGGTTCGCCTCGTACAACAGCCGCAGCTTCCCGCCCGGGCTGTCGGCCGTCGGCGGGTACAGGAAGATGCCCCCCTTGAGCAGCGTCCGGTGGAAGTCGGCCACCATCGACCCGATGTACCGGCTGGCGTACCGCCGCCCCAGCCCGCCCCCGCGGACGTGCCCGAGGAACGCCCGGTACGGCCCGGGGAACTCGTCGGCGTACGCCTCGTTCACCGAGTAGTACCGCCCCTGCTCGGGCATCCGGATGCCCTCGTGGCTGAGGACGTAGGCCCCGACCGACGGGTCCAGGGTGAACCCGTGGACCCCGTTCCCGATGCTGTACACCAGCATGGTCGAGGACCCGTACAGGACGTACCCGGCGGCCACCTGCACCCGCCCCGGCTGGAGCACCCAGGCGGACACGTCCTGCCGCCCGTCGGCCGGCCGCCGGAGCACCGAGAAGGTGGTCCCGACGCTCACGTTCACGTCGATGTTGCTCGACCCGTCGAGCGGGTCGAACACGACCGCGTACTTGGCCGCCGGCGACCCGTGGTGGACGGCGACCGGCCGCTCGTTCTCCTCGGACGCGACGAACCCGACCGAGTCCCGCCAGCTGAGGGCGTGGAGGAGGGCGTCGTTGGCGTACACGTCGAGCTTCTGCTGCTCCTCCCCCTGGACGTTCGTGTTCCCGGCGGCCCCGAGCAGGTCGGTCAGCCCGGCCCGGCGGACCCGGGCGGCGATCATCTTGGTGGCCAGGGTGATGCCGGACATCAGCCAGGCGAACTCCCCGCCGGCCCCGGGCAGCCGGTCCTGCTCCCGGAGGATGTGCTGCTGGACGGTCAGGAGGGTCGCCGGGTCGGGCCGCCGGGGCGGGTCGAAGTCGGCCGGCGGGCCGGCGGGGGACGCGGTCATGGGCGAGCTCCGGGGCCGGGCCGGGGATGGTTTCGCAGGGGCGGGTACGTCCGGCCGGCCGCCAGTGTACCACGCCGGATCGGGGCCGGGTGGCCGTCCCCCGATCCGGCCGGGTCCCGCCACGGTCGGGGGCGGAGCGGATCGCGGCCGCGGGCCACGACGGCTGTCAGCGGGCCCGGGTGCTCGCCGACGCCCGCCGGCACGGCCTCCTCCGGCTCCGTGCGGCGGTATGATGACGATACCGCGAGGAGTACCCCGATGACCTGGATCGAGCCGCCCGCCCTGTGGGTCGGCCGCGCCGGGGACGGCCTTGACTGGCGGTCGGTCCTCGACGCAGGCGTCCGGGCGGTCGTCCAGACGGCGGCCGAGGAGCCGCCCGCCCCGCCGCCCCGGGAGTTGATCGTCTGCCGGTTCCCGCTCCTCGACGGCGGCGGGAATGACCCGGCGGTGTTGTGGCTGGCCGTCCGGACCGTGGCCGAACTGATCCGCCGGCATGTCCCACTGCTGGTCAGCTGCGGGGCCGGGATGAGCCGCTCGCCGGCGGTCGCGGCCGCCGGGCCGGCGGTCGCCCGCGGGTGGACGCCGGCCGAGGGGCTGGCGGCCGTCACCCGGCACCGGCGGGTCGACCTGTCACCTACCCTGTGGAAGGAAATCTGCGGGGTGGTGGCGGGCCAGGAGGCCGGCTGAGCGGGACGGGTACTGCTGCACGGACCCGTCGTACAGCCGCCGGAATGATCGTCGAAGCGGGCCGACAACCCGGCCGTCGCCGGGTTGAACGTCTTCCCGATGAACGCCTCGAACTCGGCCTCGTCCGCAACGTTCCGCACGTCGGCCGACCAGCGGGCGAAGTTCCGCTCGGAGTCACGCGTCGCCTCCCGCGTGATGACGTACACGAAACACGTAAAAAACGGCCCGGGCGTCCGGACGGTCGACCGGGGTGGAGGCGACCGGCGCACGAACCGGCCGGGGGCCGGTTCGGCGATCGGGACGAGGGTACGTTCAGGGGGTCACCGCGCCGGTGACGACTACCAGTTCGGGGTATGCCCGGACGAGGGTCCGGATCGCCCGCCGCCGCCGGGTCATGATATCCTTGCCGTTCAGGGTCCGGCGTACCTCTTCCGCCCGGGCATCGGGCAGGTCCGGCGGGACGCGGACGGTGACCGGCTGGTCGTCGATCACGACGGTCTTCGCCA
>JAQGHQ010000195.1 GCA_028288765.1 Gemmataceae bacterium
AGATCGCCCGCCTCGCAGGATTCGGCCAGCCGGGCCAATCCCTGCTATTCAGTCGGGACGGGCAGTTCCTCGCCGTCCGTGCCGGCGATGGCCGCATGCAGGTCTGGCACTTGGAGCGGGACCAGGCGATCCTTCCCGAGTCTTCCCCTGGCTGCACTTGGGATTTTAGTCCGGACAGCAGGCAGATCGCGATCGGACGCCCCGACGGCTCGATCGACCTGTACGATCTGTCCACCGGCAAGGAAACCAAACGGCTGCGAGCGGCTGCGAGCTTGGCTGGCGTCGCGTTCGATCCCAGCGGCAGGCGGTTGGCGGTTTGGTACCAGCCAACGTCGGCTTCCGTGCAGGTCTGGGACCTGGCTTCCGGGGCCGTCCTCGCCGAGTGGGACATCCCAACGGGGCACGTTTGCTGTATCGCCTGGCATCCCGACGGCCAGCGCCTCGCCCTCGGCCTCGGAGTCCCGGCCAACCGTGCCGAGGTTTGGGATGTGGCGGCCGGACGACGAGTGGCGACCATGGAAGGGCATGGGCAGGACGTGACCGCTCTCTCTTTCCACCCCGGCGGCAACCTGCTGGCTACAAGCTCCTGGGACGGCACCACGCGGCTATGGGACGGCGCGACGGGCCGGCCGGTGCTCAACTGGTCTTTCTGCATCAGGGACCTGCGGTTCACTAGGGACGGGAACCGGCTCGGCCATATCCGCGACTCAAGCAAGGTGCAGCTCGTGGAGGTGGCCGCCGCCCAGGAGTACCGCACGCTCGTCGGCGGCCTGGGAGCAGGCCAGGGTTGGTATCGCGACGGAGCCATCAGCCCCGACGGACGCTTACTGGCCGTGGGCATGGGCGACGGCGTCCGCCTGTGGGACTTGGCCGGCGGGCGGGAACGGGATTTCCTGCCGGTGGGACAGACCTATTCCGTCTGCTTTCAGGCGGACGGGCGCGACCTCCTGACGTGCGGCGCGAGCGGCATCCGTCGCTGGCCCCTGCGGAATGAGGGGGAGGCGCCCGGGGTACTCCGTGTCGGGCCGCCACACGCCCTCCCGTTGGCGGTCGTCCCCGGCCGAGCCGTCCGCAGCCCGGACGGTAACACGGTCGCTGTCGCAAGTGAAGGTTCGGGGAGGGCACTCGTCGTGGACCTGCCGGGGGGCGCGGTGCGGTCCTCGCTCGCGCACCCGGGTCTCTGTTGGGTTGCACTCAGCCCGGACGGTCATTGGGCAGCCACGTCCGGGTGGCATGCCAGCAGCGTCTTGATCTGGGACGCCCGAACCGGCGCGAAGGCAAAGGAATTGCAGCTCGGTGCTCAAACCATCGTCTCCTTTACACCGGACAGCCAGGCGCTGGTAACTAGCCGTTCCGAGGAATACTGTTTCTGGGCGGTGGGGACCTGGCAGCCCGGGCGCCGGCTGCGCCGGGAGATGACCTCTTACCCGGGTTGCCTGGCCTTCTCCCGCGATGGGAAAGTGCTAGCCCTGGAGCTGGCTTCCGGCATCATCGACCTGGTGAGCGCGGAGAGCGGCAAGACCCTGGCCCGACTGGAAGATCCGAACCGCGACCGGACTGGATGGATGGAGTTCACCCCTGACGGCACACGCCTGGTGACCATTGCCAATTATTCAAAGGCCATCCACGTCTGGGACCTGCGCCGCGTCCGCGAACGACTGGCGGGTCTGGCCCTCGACTTCGAGCTGGGGTCGTACCCACCCCCAACCGATGGCGACGCCGTCAAGCCGCTCCACGTCCAGGTCGATCTGAGCGCGCTCGTTCCCGAGACGCCGAGCGAGGCCGTCCTGAAGTACAGCCTGGCCCTCGCCTTGATCCCGCTCAACCCGGAGGCGTACCTGCGCCGCGGCCGGGCCTACGTCCAACTCAAGCAGTGGCGCGAGGCGGCCGATGACCTCGACGCGGCCCTCGCCCTGAACCCCGGGCACAAGGAGGAGCAGGTCTGGTTCGAGTTGGGTTCTGCCAGCAGTCTGTGCGGCCGGATCAAGCCAGCACTCGCCGCATACACCCGATCACTGGAGCTCAATTCGAGGAACCCGGGAGCGTGGAACAACCGGGGGCATATCCATACCAGGCTGTGCCAGCGAGACCAGGCCATCGCCGACTTCTCCCGGGCCGTCGAGCTCAAACCGGATCTGTGGCAAGCCTGGCACGCCCGAGGGCTTGCCTTCGCCGGGTCGGGCCAATGGGACAAGGCGGTGACCGATTATTCCAGGGCCATCGAGCTCAACCCGGATCTGTGGGATGCCTATGAGCGCCGGCGCAGCGTCTATGCCACGTTGGGCCAGTGGGACAAGATCATTGCCGAATACAACACGGCCATCAAATCGAAGCCGGATCATGCCGGGTTTGCCAACGACCTCGGCTGGCTCCTGACAACGTGTCCCGACCTCAAGGTCCGCGATCCCAAGCGTGCCGTTGAGCTGGGCCAGAAAGCGGTCGAACTGGCGCCCGACGAAGGAAGCCACTGGAGGACGTTGGGCGTCGCCCACTACCGCTCCAGGGATTGGCAATCGGCGATCACCTCGCTGGAGAAGTCGATGGACCTCCACCAAGCGGGCGACAGCTTTGACTGGTTCTTCCTGGCGATGGCCCAGTGGGAACTGGGCAACAAAGATGAATCGCGCAAGCGGTACGACCAGGCGGTGAAGTGGACGGACGAGCACCAGCCAAAGAATGACGAACTCCGCCGGATCCACACTGAAGCCGCCATCCTGTTGAAGCAATAAACGGAAGTCAGAAATCAAACTCACGAGACCAGACGCACTCCGAAGGCAATCAATAACGACTGACTTCTGAGTCCCGATTCCAGACCCCAAGAAAAAAGCGGCCGGTGAGTTCTCACCGGCCCTGCCCCAGCGCTCGGTTTGCGCGCCGGGAACGATCGCTATTTGTTTGAACCGCAGACCACCTCCGAAAGGGAGATTCACCATGTCGTTCCATTCCTGGTTGCGCAACCTGAAGTCTACCTATGGCCTCGGCTCGGGCGGTCGTACCCTCGGGCGGATCCAGCGGCGCAAACTCGCTGCCGGCCACCGCCTCACGCTCGAGTCACTGGAAGCTCGCGTCGTGCCCTCGACTTTCACGGTCCTCAACACCAGCGACAGCGGCCCCGGCTCCCTGCGGGCGGCGGTCACGGCGGCCAACACCGCCCCCGGCGCCGACGTCATCGAGTTCGCCGGCGGGCTGCACGGGACGATCAGCCTGACCACGGGCCAGCTGGGCATCACCGACGACCTGACCGTCGCCGGCCCGGGCGCGAACCGGCTGACCGTCAGCGGCAGCGACGCCAGCCGGGTATTCGACGTCGGAGCGGGCAAGACGGTGACGAT
Source organism: Gemmataceae bacterium (assembly GCA_028288765.1). Lineage (GTDB taxonomy): Bacteria > Planctomycetota > Planctomycetia > Gemmatales > Gemmataceae > Urbifossiella. The sequence goes on from JAQGHQ010000195.1 coordinate 3,333, forward strand.
TGCCGACCTGACGATCGCCCACGGGGCGAGTACCGGCGGGCTCGGCGGCGGCGGCATCCTCAACGAGGCCGGGGCCACGCTGATCCTCACGCACACGGCCCTGACCAGCAACACGGCGACGGCCACCTCCAACGCGGTCGACGTCTTCGGCGGCGGGCTGCTCAACGAGGGCACGGCCACCGTCGTCTCCTCCACCTTCAGAGGCAACCGGGCCGTGGGGGGCGGTGGCGGCTCCTTCTTCGGCGGCAGCGCCGGCGGCGCGATCGACAACTTCGGCGGCGCCACGCTGACGGTGACCGGCAGCACGTTCGTCAACAATCAGGCGCTCGGAACCGGCGCGGGTAACTTCGGCATCGGCGGGGCCATCGAGAACAACGCCGGATTCGCAAACACGGCCCCCTCGACGGCGACGATCAACAACTCCGTCTTCACCGGCAACCTGGCCGGCGGGGCTGATGCCAAAGGCAACGGGGGCGCCCTCGACAACGAGGGGACCGGGGCGACCATGACCGTCAGCAACTCCCTCGTCGCGGGCAACCAGTCCGGCGGCAGCACCAGTGCCTCCGGCATCGGCGGCGGCCTTATGAACTACTCCGGGAGCACGTTTACTGTCCTCGATAGCACGATCAGTGGCAACCTCGCCGCGGCGGGCCCGGGGACCACGCAGAACGGCGGCGGCATCGAAAACCAGACGGCGACCATGACTGTCAGCAACTCGAAGATCGTCGGCAATCGGTCCGTCGGCGGAGACGGGGCGAATGGCGTGACCACGTTCGGAGAGGCCCTCGGCGGCGGCATCATGAACGTGTTCGGCGGGACGTTGACCGTCCTTTCTAGCACGATCACCGGGAACCAGATAGCGTGTTGTCAACCTAACTTTTTCGGTGCTCGTCCGGCCGCCGGGGGATGGCCGGGCGAACCCCCGGCGGCCGGACGAGCACCGACCCACTCCGGGTCGAATGGGGTCCGGTTCTTG
>JAQGHQ010000263.1 GCA_028288765.1 Gemmataceae bacterium
TATGGAGCCAGCCGGCGACGGACGGGGATCCCGTCAGCCGGGTGGCGTTCCGGGCGAGCAGGAGGAAGGTGCTCTGGAAGGCGTCGTCGGCCGCGGCATGATCCCGGAGGGCGTTCCGACAGGCCCGCAGGACCAGCGGGCCGTTCCGGCGGACCAGTTCCGTGAACGCGGCTTCGTCCCGGGTCTCGGCGTACTGGCGGAGGAGGTCGGCGTCCGTCGGCGGGACGTCGGCGGGCGGAAGGTGGCGGAGCAGGGCGCGGGCTGTGGCGGCCATGAGGACCTCCGGCGGCATCGGGCTGTCGCCGATAATAAGCCCGCCGGCGGCGACATGCGCACGCTCGCGCAGCGAAATCACGGCCCGAGGCTCTCCGTCCCGCAGTTTTGGCGGGGCGTCACACAGCGTGGATGGCCCGACCGCGGCACGCCGCAAGGGGGCGAACGGGCCGAACGGCCGATCCCTGTGAGACCATCGCCGGGCCGGCGTTCCGCGTACAGGTCCACGTCAAAGGTTTAGACACTCACGCCGCAGGCCGAACCCTTCGAACACTAATCTGCTTCCACCTCCTCTTGTGAGTTCATTCCGCCAGCGGTTCTAAGGAACCGGAACGAGGGATGGGGAGGGGAGGGAAGGGTGGGCGTCCCGGTTGCGCCGTCGAGTGCTCCCGGGCTCCGCATCGCTGCGGTCCTGCGGACTCCTACGGCCCCTCCCGCCCGCTGACGCAAGAAAGCACACGGCAGCCATGCAAGGAAGGCATTCCCTCACTGGCACTTGCGACCGCGCGAAGGAAGCCGGAACATCCCGGAGACGGAATCGGACTCGTTTACGCCTGTCGGGGAAAGCCCCGGAGAACGCCGGTGCCTTCCCGCCGCGTCAACGACCTGTTCATCGCTGCCCTTGACGTGCACGACGCTTCGGCCCGAGCGGGGTTCCTCGACCGGAAATGAGCCTCCGACCCAGACCTTCGGCAGCGGTTCGAAGTGCTCCTTCGTGCGCACGACGATCCCGCATCCGTGGTGAACCGCCCGCCCGGTGCTCGGGGAGGTGCTGAACCTGCCACTCGCGCTCCGACTGCTCATCCGTCGCCGCTTTGACCGTGTAGCCGGCCGCGGGCCGGGCGTGACCGGCCGTGGGCGCCGTCGCAGCCGAATGCCCCTCCCAGCCTGTTCCCGCCCGGCGGGGTTGTCGACCGCCGGAGGCGACCGGCCGGGCATGGTCCGGCAGGCAAACTCGGATGGTACGAGATGCGGGCCGGCGGGTGGCGGTGGCGGAGGGGTGGTGAAACCGGGTGGACAGCCGGCCGGACCGGCGGAGGTCGAACGTGCGGACCGAACCCAGTTGCCGCCGCCCCGGGCGGGGGCGGATGGTAGGCGCCGGACCTGTCAAACCCTGCCGCATCGGGGGGAGCAGGCCATTTTGATGGGCGCGCCGAGCCGGTGCCGGTCTCTTAACGGGTGATCGACCCCAGCCCCGAGGGCCGCCATGACCCCCGCCGCCGTCGCCCGCACCTGCCGGGCCCTGGCCCCCGACCCGGCCACCGACGCCGACCTGCTCGGCCGGTTCACCCGGGCCGCCGACCCGGACGCGTTCGCCGCCCGGGTCGGCCGGCACGGGCCGGTCGTCCTGGCCGTCTGCTGCCGGGTCCTCGGCCCATCGCCCGACGCCGAGGACGCGTTCCAGGCCGTCTTCCTCCGGCCGGCCCGGCGGGCCCAGTCGATCCGCACCCCGGCCGCCCTGCCCGCCTGGCTGCACCGGGTCGCCGTCCGGACCGCCCGCCGGGCCCTCGCCTATCGGCGGCCGTGCCCGCCCCTCCCGGAAGAGGTGGCCGACCCGCACGACCCGCTCGCCGGGATCGCCTGGCGGGACGTCCGGCGGGTCCTGGACGAGGAGCTCGACCGGCCCCCGGAGCAGCACCGGGCCCCGCTCGTCCTGTGCCTGCTCGACGGGTGTACGCGGGACGAGGCGGCCGCCCGGCTCGGGTGTTCGGTGAACACCGTCCGCCGCCGGCTGGACGCCGGGCGGGAGCTGCTCCGGGCCCGGCTGGTCCGGCGGGGGGTAGCCCCGGTCGGGCTGGCAGCGGCGGTCCTCGGCCCGGGCGGGCAGCGGGCGAGGGTCCCGGACTCGCTCCTAACCGGGGCCCGGGCGGTGGCGGTCGGGGGCATGCCGATCCCGGCCCGGGTGGCCGGGCTGGCCCGGGGCGGGTGGCGGTGGCCGGCCGGGGCGGTCGCGACCCTGGTCGCGGTTGCCCTCGGGCTGGCCGCCACGGTCGCCGTTCCGGCCGCCCCGGACCAAACACCCCCCGCCGCGCCCGCCACGCCGTCACCCGCGGAAGCACCGGCCCCGCGCCCGGCCACCGACCCGGGCCCTCCGCTCCCGCACGGGGCGGTCGCCCGGTTCGGCAGCCTCCGGTACCGGGTGCCGGGCGTGGTCTACGCGACCGCCGGGTCGCCGGACGGCCGGCTGATCGCCACAATCGGGATGCCCTACGGCACCCCCGTCCGGGTGTACGAGGCGGCCACCTGGCGGATGCTCCACGAATTCCCGACCGGAGACCAGGGGAGCGTCTTCGCGAGCCCCCGCATCCTCACCTTCTCCCCCGACGGACGATTCCTCGGGTGCGTGAGGAACGGGGAGGCGGCATATGTCTGGGACGTGCGGGCCGGGAAGCTCGTCCGCCGGTTCTCGCGCCCACCGACCCCCCAGGACTGGTGGACCGGGACTTGCGGGTTCACCCCGGACGGGCTGTTCATGCTCTCCGACCGGGAGCGGGTCTTCTTTTTTAACCCGACCACCGGACGAGCCGAGCGGTCTGTCCCGGGTGGCCGAGACATGGACCGTGTTCATCTATTTCCGGACGGCAGGGTCTTCGCCCGGGTAGAGATCCGTGCCGGTGCGGGTACATCTCCCGACGGCCGGCCGACCACCCCGGGGGAGGTGGTCATCCAGGACGCCACCAGCGGGAAAGAACTCCACCGCATTGACGGAGTGTGGTGGCGCACGGGGGGGGGCGTGTGGGGTGGCAGTCGCCCCGGACGGGAAGACCCTCGCGATCATCCCGGCCGACGGGCGGGGGGTGGAACTCTGGGACACCGGCCGGTGGGCCCGGCGGAAGACCCTGCCCGCCCCGGGCGAGTTGGTCTACGTCCCCCCACTGGGCCAGCGAGGCGGATCGGGCCGGGACGTGGGCTTCACGCCCGATGGGCGAACGCTGTTTCTCCGACTGAAGAACGGGGACCTCGCCCGGTGGGACGCGGCCACCGGGGCGGAACTCCCCAAGCTGGTCGCCGGGACCGGGCCAGTACCCGGCTGGCTGTATGCCCCGCCCGGCAGCCCGCTCCTCACCCCGTGCGGGAACGGGTGGGTGCGGGCCTGGGACCCGGTGACCGGGAGCGAACGCCCGGTCCCCGGCCGGTACCGGGAGGACGTGTGGCTGGCTCCGGCGCCCGACGGCCGGACCCTCGCCGCCGGGGACGGGAGCGGGCGGATCGACCTGCTCGACGCCGCCACCGCGGATCTGGTTCGGACGCTCCGCGAAAGCGGCGACCCGGTGAAGCAGCTGATGTTCGCCCCCCGCGGGGACCTGCTGGTCGTCGGCGAACGGGGAGCCGGTTTTCCTGGGAAAGTCCCGATTCGGTGCGGCGTCCGGGTGCTTCGGGTTCGGGACGGGGCCGAGGTCGGCATGGCCGGCGAGTCCCCGTCGCTCCGGGTGTGGTGGGTGGACCCGATCGGATTCACCCCGGGCGGGCGGGGGGTGGTCGCCTGCTTCTACCCCCGAGATGGTCGGGTTGCCGACGTCGGGTCGGGCGAGCTGGGCCCGCCGATCCGGCTGAACGGGGCTCCGGCCATGAGCCCGGACGGCCGGGTCCTGGCGACGAACGCACTGAGCGAGGTCGCCCTGATCGACCCGGCGACCGGAACGACACTCCGCCGGATCGCGGTCGCGCCCGCCCAGAACCCGGTCTCCGGCCCCCTCATCGACCACGGGACCGGATGGTCGGCCGACGGGCGGATGCTGGCGTGTGCGGTCCGGGGTTTCCGGGTCGCGATCCTCGACCCCCGGGCCGGGCGGGAGGTGCGACGGTTCCCGGCCCATCCCGGCCCGCTCGTTGTAGGCCCCGACTGGGCAGGAACGGGCCGCCGGCCCGAAAACATGGACCTCGAAACGGTCCAGTTGTCGGCCGACGGCTGGTGGGCGTTCACCACCGGGTCCGGGACGCGGCTGACAGTCGGACTTTGGGAGACGGCGACGGGGAGTCCGGTGGCCATTCTGGACCAGCGGTCCGAGGCCGACCACGGGTTCTTCACGCCGGCCGGCCGGGCGGTGGTGTCCTTCGGGGAGAGCGGAATCGGGTACCGGTGGGACCTGCGCGCGGTGCTGGCCCCCGACCCGAACCAGTCGGCCGAGGACGGATGGCGGGTGGCGGCGTCCGCCACCGACGCCGGGGCGGCCACCCGGGCCGCGGTCGGGCTGGTCACCACCCCGGCCGGCCGTGCCCTGCTCAAAGAAAAGTTCCCGCCCGCCACGGCCGACGTGCCCGCCGCCCGGGTGACCCGCTGGGTCGGGGACCTCGGCAGCCCGGACTTCGCCACCCGGGAGGCGGCCGAGAAGGAGCTGGTCGCCCGGGCCCGGGCCTTCGAGCCGATGTTGCGGAAGGCGGCCGACACCACCCCCAGCCCGGAGGTGAAGGCCCGGCTGGCCCGGGTGCTCGCCCAGCTGAGCGACAAGCTGACGGCGGACGAGCTCCGAGCCGCCCGGGTGGTCCGGGCGGCCGAGCTGGTCGACGGGCCGGCCGCCCGGGCCCTCCTCCGGGGGTGGGCCGGCGGGGCCCCGGGGGCCGTCCTGACCGAGGACGCGACGGCCGCCCTCGCCCGACTGGAGCAGCGTGACGGCCGGTGATCGGAATCCGGGGGGACCATCGACGGACCTCGAACGACTCCGGGAGCTCGCTTGCCCGGGTCCGTCGGTCTCGGGCGTAATCGGTGTGGCCCGCCGAGCACTCTCCCGCCTGCCCGCGCTTCCCGGCCGCGAGAGCCGGCCATGCTCGACTCGTCCTGGCACGTCAGTCGGCTCTGCTCGTCGAACCACTGGGAATACCACCGCGCCCTCTTTCTGGCCATGCCCGATCCCACGCCACGATGACTGCCTCGTGCAACCGCCACCACACCCGCTCGATGGGGTTCGTGTCCGGGGCGTACTTCGGCAGGTCGTGGACCGTCACCCGGTGGCCCCACGCACCCAGGTCCGCCCGGACGAGCTTCGACCCCTCGGCCGTATGGGTCCCGGCATTGTCGCACAGGACGTGGACCACCCGGTCGTGCCGGAACGTCCGCCGGAGGTCGTCCAGGTGGCGGCAGAAGAGGGCCGCAGTCCGCCCCTCCTTCGGCCGCCCCTCGGTCCGGAGGACGGCCCCGGTCCGCCAGGGGATGCTCCCGGCCAGAGACCGCTTCTCGTTGGTCCCGGGCGTCTCGACCGCCGCCTGGTTCCCCCGTTTCATCCACCGGCACCCGACCTTCGGGTTCAGGTTCATGTCCGCCTCGTCCAGGAACTCCGCCGTCCCGTCCGCCGGGAGGCCCTTGAGCAACGCCCGCAACGCCCGGAGTTTCCGCTCCCGGTCCGGGTCTTTGGGGCGGATGACGGGTCGGGGCCGCCGCCACACCAGCCCGGCCTCCCGGAGCCACCGGCGGACCGTCTCCCGCCCGACCCGGACCTGGCAGTCGTCCCGCAGAACCACGGCCGCCGTCTCGCAACTCCACCGGCTCCGGGCGAACCGGAACTCGGTCGGGGAACACGACAGGACCCACCGGACGACCAGGGCGGCCCAGATCTGCACCCCGGACCGCCGCCGGCCGCGGGGCCGGCCGAACACGGCGTCGACCCCATCCGCTTCGAACCGGGCCTTCCACCGACTGATGGTCCCGAGCGAGCAGAACAGGACGG
>JAQGHQ010000279.1 GCA_028288765.1 Gemmataceae bacterium
TCCTCCGGGGGTGGCGGGTACTCCCCGAACTTGGCCTTGTGCTTGGTGATCCGCTCCAGGGCGGTCACCCGGTCCTCGACCTCGACCTGCTCCCGCATCTTCAGGGTCAGGTCGACCACCGCCTTGGCCGCCTTGAACCCGACGTGCGGGTTCGGGTTCCGGACCAGCTGATTCAGCTTGAAGCAGGCGTCGGTCAGCCCGGTGGTGAGCATCCCGTAGGCGGGCGACAGGGCGGCCGCCTGGGTCGCGCTCAGGCGGTTCCGGAAGGTCGGGTTGGCGAGCCGGCGGTAGACGGTCCGCTCGCTGACCTTGGCGATCCGGGCGGCGTCGGGGATGGTGTCCCCGTAGGCGAGGCGGCGGATCAGGACCTCGTCCGCGTATTCCTTGCTCGGGGTGGGCATGGGATTTCCTCCAGGTGGTGGGCGTTGGGGGACAGCGGGCTTCATCGGGATGCGAATGCATTATGCCGCGCAGTATAGTCTGAAGAAAGGTGAGATGAGAGTTGGTTCTATTTCATTCCTGCGAGGTACTTCGGGCGACGCGGTCGGGACGGAAGACGGTAGGCGGCCCGACCGGGTGGGGAATTCGGTTGCGACCATCGGACTGGTGGGGTTTAATCCGGGGACGAATAGCCATCGTCCACGTGTGAATTCCCGTCCGGGCGGCCTTGGTTCGTAGCGAACCTGCTGATACCCACATTCGGGGCTCGCGGGCGGGTGACCGGGGTGTCCGCGCAGGCTAACACGGAAGCCCGGATCTGCGCGGGGCGCAGGCTAACACCGGAAGTGGGCGCAGGCTAATTACTGATTCGGCCCTGAAGGGTGACTGATGCTCATACGGGGTCTGCCGCTGCCACCCGAGCTGGTCGCCCTGATCGAGGCGGGACGATGGGCGTGCCCGGCCGATCCATCCGGACTCGACCGGTTGTTCCCGAGGCGGCAGGAGTTTTGCTGCTACTCCTACGCTGGGATGGCCAGCGAGTCAGGGGTGTTCGAAAGGCACCGCACCCCGATGTGGCACGGGACACCAGACCCGGCGAACCCGCCCGGGGACATCGACCCGAGCCGCGCGGTGCTCATCGCGGATTTGGGGCTCGGGTACGATCAGCCGATAGCGCTCGACTACCGGACCTCACTTACCGAGCCAGTCGTGTTAACACTTTCCTGGGACAAGCCCGCCCCGCCCGTCCCATGGAAGTACGTCGGGCAGTGGAAAGAGGGAAAGCGGAAGTACGACCGGGTCACGACGGAGCGGCTCCGGGAGTGGGTGGACACCACCGAGGCGGGTGGGTGGAACCGATGGGAGCTGATCGCCCCGGACTTCGCCAGGTTCGCGGCCGTGATTGGCCTTACCCTGTGCGACGTCCCCCGCGATGTCTTCGCCGACCCCTCTCGCCCCGCGGCGATCGATCCGGCCTGGCTCACGACCACCGTCGTTTCCCTCGCCTGCGAAATCTACGCAGACCGGGCGTTCGACAGGCTGCCGATCCTGGCCGATGCATTACAGGACGCCGGGTGTGAGGACCAGCAGCTGCTCGGCCACTGCCGTGGGCCGGGGCCGCATGTCCGCGGCTGCTGGGTGGTAGATTTGCTGCTCGGCAAGGAGCAGGCTCGGGCCGAACCCGCCGCTGCACCGGACCCGGCCCCCAAAGCCGGGCCGGGCCGGTGAGCTTTATGTTCGGCCACCGGAGTGAAACCGATGGCGGTCTGGGGTTCGGCCGAGTTCGCCGCAATATGCTCGCACTGCCTCGCGCACCGCGCGGAGATCGCGTCGGATGTGCTCGCTCGGCTCTGCGAAGGCCAGCGTCGCACGCAGATCGACTGTGGCGACGACGTGTTGTTCGGCGGCATCCCCGTCGAAGTGCCCGACGCTGGCCCCTGCCCGGCGTGCGGTTCCGATCGCTATGTGATCGCCGTGTGGCCCGAGACGGCGCGGCGGTTCGGGCCGAAGGGCCTCGGGCCGCCAAGCGGACCCACATGAACGCGCCGCGGGAACGGGTCCGGCCGTAGCAATCCGGGCCGCCGTACAAGACGCCGAACCCGCCGCTGCACCGGACCCGGCCGCGGCATGCGTTTCCGAAACGTCGAAGCTTACCGACGCGGCCGGGCCGGTGAGATGTTTGCTGGCTGCTCGATCCGAATTTACTCACCTGGCCACAGAGGCGTAGAGCGATGTGTCCCCTCGCCCGTAATGCTCGCACCGTTCTCATCATCCTGGTCACGATCTCCCTGATACCCGCCTGTTCGAAACTCCGCCCCAAGAAAGTGGAGGCAGTCGCGGAGGAGACTGACCCCCTCTCGAAGGCCGGGGCCGTCGGAAAACGGACCGATCCTGGTGCGCCCTTCCCGGCCTCCTCCACACCGAAGGAGGTCGCTTCCCGCTGGGGGAGCACCGCGATCCCGATTGACCACCAGACGGGCGTCAGCTACGGACCCCCCGGCTGCCCCGTCGCGGTCATCGGGACGGACGTCTACGATCTCAAGACTTACAAGGCGATCCGCACCCTGCCCGACAAGTACGAGGCCCAGGCGCTCCACGCCCTGACCGGGGATGGGCGGTATTTCGCCTCGGCTTCGAAGAGCCCGAACCAGACCGATACCGCCGTCACCGTATGGGCCTCGGACACGGGAAAGACGGTGCTTCAAGTGCCGGGCCAGAAGGAAGCCTTCGTCGATGTCCTGGCATTCGCCCATAACCAGTATCTCCTTCTGGGCGGTCGGCACGGGCCCCAGATCGACGTCTGGGACGTGGAGAAAGGCAAGGTGGTGGGGCAGCTCACGGTCCCGGAACAGCAGGTGCGGGCCGAGAAGCTCGCCTTTTCCCCCGACAGCAAGTACTTCGCCCACCTCGGCCACGACAAGCTGGTGGTGATCGATGCCGGCACCAACAAGCAGGTCGCCGTCATGGCGCCTCCGGCCGATGGGCAAGGGCCGGGAGGCGGCGCGACATTCATTTACGCCTGGTCCCAGGGGCTTGCTTTCTCTCCGGACGGCAGCGAACTGGCTCTATTCTCCGCCCATCCGACCAGCCCCAAGCTGGTGGTCTGGAACACGCGTGGGGAACGTGTGCTCGATGCCCCCGTGATGATGCCCCCCCATATCAGTCACAAACACGTGCTGGAATGGCTCCCGGACGGCAGCGGCTGGCTCATCAACCGTTATCTCTTTGACCGAACGACCCGCCGGGTAGTGGTCAGTATCCGCATCCCGTTCGCGTCCAACGTGCTTCCCCATATCGTCGATAAGAATCGGGTTATTGGCATATTTGGGCAGGACACCAACCGACTGCAGACGATCACTCTGCCGTGGGAGAAGCTCGATGCGGCGCTCAAGGCGATGGCCGGCGGGAGCGAGGCATACATTGCTCCCGGCGCCGGGATCAGCCTCGACCTTGTCCTCACAGGCCTTCGGGGTGACGAGACCGAGACCCGACGGACACTGAGTGAAGCGCTCACCTCACGCTTGGCCCGCGACAGGGTCACGGTTGCACAAGGTCAGCCGACTATTCTGCGGCTCAAGCTGGCGGAGGAAGCGGGCGAGTCGTTGCCGATTTTCCAGAGGCAGTCGCCATTCGATTTCCGCGGCCAGGATACGGGCCGCAAAGCAACCGAAGCAAAAGGCTCAGCGGTGTTGGAGCTGATCGCGGCCGGGGAACCTCAGCCTCTGTGGCGCGGGAACCTGTCGGCGTCGTCCTCGCGAAGTTTCCAGGATGAAATCAACGATGCCACGGTCCGCAAGAGCATGCTCGAACATCTGACCCGTCAACTCAACGGGACCGATCTCCCCTACTTCATCCCGAAGTCGAAGGATATTTTGGCCCTCCCGGCCGTGGTGGAGTGACCTGTGGGCGGACGACCACCCGGAGCTCGACATGCCCGTCTCTCGGCTTGTCCGTTTCCCGAACCCGACGGCCGGCTTCGACCGCCCCCGGGCGGTCGTGTCGGGGGTTGGGCCGTTTCCGGCACCGTCACCACTACATCGACCGGCTGACTGACCGCGGATCAGGGTCGCCCTCCTATTCCGCCCCGGCCGGGGGTTGCTTCGCGACGACGATCCGCATCTTCCCATCCATGTCGATTTCTGCCTGCCAGTCGATTCCGCGAGCCTTCAGCCTTTTACAGAGATCATCGACCCGGCCGACCTGGGTTTGCAGCTGTACGACTTCCGCCTGTTTCTTGGCGGCCTCGGCTCGGAGCGTGTCGGCTTCGGCGCGGGTCTTCTCGGCCATTGCTAGGGCGGTGGCAATGGTCGCATGTGCTTCGGCGGTTGCCTTGACCCGGATTGCTTCGGCCTCGGCGCTGAGTTTCTCGGCCTCGGCTTTAACCTTGATGAGCTTGACTTCGTGATCGGTGAACCGGTTAACCGCTTCCATCAAGACGTGCCAGGCGAACTGACAGGGGAGCCACCCGCACTCCATCAACTGTCTCAGCAGAGACACGACGTGCCATCCACCGGGCGCGTCGTGATTGATTCGCTCGGCAAGTTTGTCGAGGGTGGCAGCGAGCTTGGCGTTGTCCGCTTGGCCGTCACCGAGCGAAACGAGTTGGCGGGTCTCTTGACCTGCTGCCGGGGTGCGCGGCTCGAAGGCATCGCTCATCGCGGCACCTCGGCCTCTGCGGGCACGAGTGTCTGCCCTTCGACTACCTTGAGCCCTGTGCCCCCAAGGTCGCGGTAGTTCGCAGCCAAGTAGTCGAGGAAGAGCTGCATCTCCTCGGCCGAGAACTCACCTTCAGCGAAGTAGACGTCGATCAATGGGTCAATGTCTGGCGGCTCTAACGCGATTACCGAGGCGGTAGATGTTACGGTAACTCCATCGACTGCTGCCGCAACATCCCCGGCGTTAATCACCTTCGGCCATCCCGTAGGTTGACCATCCGGCCACATCGGACCGAACACCGAGGGCGGGACGGGGGTGTCGTCAGTCCAGTTCCCCGCCCGCGCGAGCCCGAGGATGGCCTGGAAATCCCTGACAATCATGGGAAGTGTCCGCGAATCAGCCTCACAGGCAGCTAAAGTAGCAGCAACAACAGCAGCAGCGTTATCGACGGAAGCGCAAGAGGAAGCAGCGGCGTTGGCTGCCCGCGCCGTGGCGCGAGCGACCTTATTCGCGACAGCGGTAGAAGCGATAAAGGCTTCGGAGGCAACGGCACCGTAGGTGAAATCTTTGCTATCTGTGGAGCTGGCACCTTGCTCTGCAAGATCGACTGCTCGAACTACGGCCGAAAGATGTCTGTCACGAGCGTTCGGCACGCTGTGGTTGAACAGCGGTAGCACCCGACGGGCACAACGGGCCGCGAATGCCACCCGTGCCCACCGCGGCAGCTTCGCGATCTCTTCCTCGGTCGGCAGCTTGGCAGGCTGCGTCTTGATGTGCCGGCTCACATGGGACCAACCGTGGAGTCGGTCACCGACACCCATGATGATCTCTTCCGTGTCGTCGTCCGCTCCGGCTGCCCGGACCTCCATGAGTAACTGGTCGAGTGCGGCGTCCAGCGCGTCGAGCGTCACGCCCTCGGCCGCCATCATTTCGACAACGCGGTTCAGTTCGGCACGCCGGTCCACCGAATCCCAGGCCGCTTTCACTCGTTCGAATGGGGTCGGCATCTCTCATCCTCGGGGGCGATTCAGCCGGTGTGGCGAACCCACTTGGCCGCGGTCGCCGCCAGTGCCTGCTCGTATTCCTCCAGCGTCATCGGCCCGGCCGGTTCGATCAGCCCATGAGTCGGGCTGTCCTGCCTGAATTGTAGGTTCGGGTCCAAATCATCCGTGTCGATCACCCACACCGGGTCCTTACCACGACCTCCCAGCACCGCGGGGCGGCGGAATGGCGGCAGGTTCATCGGGTCGGTCGGGGCGGTCGACATCCCGCCGGTCTCTGGCTGGATTATCTCATCTGGATCAGTCGCCGTCACGTCCGGATCGCTGTTCCCAGCTTCCAGAGGTGTCCGAACGCCGAGCGTCCGGGCCGACCGCCCGACAATCGGCAATCCGTCTGCACCCGGAGTCATGGCGCGGTACAGCTTCACGGGCGACCCTGCTTGCGGCTACGAGCTCACCCCAGCAGGTTGCGGAACTCCTCGAACAGGTAGCTGCTGTCGTGCGGGCCGGCGGCGGCCTCCGGGTGGTACTGGACACTGAACACCGGCAGCTTCTTGTGCCGCATCCCCTCCAGCGTCTGGTCGTTCAGGTTCACGTGCGTCGGCTCCACGGCCCGGGGCAGCGTGGCCGGGTCGACCGAGAACCCGTGGTTCTGCGTCGTGATCTCCACCCGCCCCGTCGTCTGGTTCAGCACCGGCTGGTTCGCCCCGCGGTGCCCGAACTTCAGCTTGAACGTCTTCGCCCCCAACGCCAGCCCGAGCAGCTGGTGCCCCAGACAGATCCCGAACACCGGCTTCTTCCCGATCAGCCCCTTCACCGTCTCGATCGCGTACCCCACCGCCGCCGGGTCGCCGGGGCCGTTCGACAGGAACACGCCGTCGGGCTTGTGGGCCAGCACTTGGTCGGCCGTCGCCGTCCCCGGCACCACGGTCACCCGGCACCCGACCTGCGTGAGACACCGGAGGATGTTCCACTTCATCCCGTAGTCGAGCGCCACGACGTGCTTCTGCGGCGGGCGGGCCGGCAGGACGTGCTCGGCGAACCGGCCGAACCCCTGCGTCCACTCGAACGCCCGGGCCGGGACCACCTCGCTCACGAGGTCGCGGCCCTCCATCCCCGGGAACTTCCGGGCCTTGGCGACGAGCGACGCGTCGTCCAGGTCGACCGACGACAGCACCCCGTTCATCGCCCCGCGGACCCGCAGCCGGCGGACCAGCGCCCGGGTGTCGATCCCCTCGATCCCCGTCACGCCGGCCGCCTCCAGATAGCCGTCGAGGCCCCGGCTGCTGCGGAAGTTGCTCGGGATGCGGGTGAACTCGCGGACCACGAACCCTTCCACCCGGACCGCGTCCGACTCCCGGTCGTCGGCCGTCGTCCCGTAGTTGCCGATGAGTGGGTACGTCATGGTGACGATCTGGCCCGTGTACGACGGGTCGGTGAGTACTTCCTGGTAGCCGGTCATACTGGTGTTGAACACCACCTCGCCGAGCTTCTCGCCGGGCGCGCCGAACGCCCGTCCGGTGAATACGGTGCCGTCTTCGAGGGCCAGTTTCGCAACGGGAGTAGTCATGAAGTCGCCAGGTCCTCAAGTCGTCAAGTCGGGGATGAACCGAAATCAGGAAAAGGATATGGATTTGGCACGGGGCGAGAAGGGTCAGGTTCGGATAGGATATGCAGGGCCGGCGCCTCCGACGTTTTCACCCCAACGGGGTGAAAACCCGGACCTCTGATTTCTGACCTCTGTCCTCCTTCTGTCCTCCCAACGGCCATGCCCCAACAATCCCCGCTCGACCGCCGCAAGTTCTTCGGGTCCGCCGCCGCGATGTCCCTGTCCGCTGCCAGCTACGCCAAGGTGCTCGGCAGCGCGGACCGGGTGCGGGTCGGGTTCCTCGGGTGTGGCGGTCGGGCCCAGGCGCACATCGACCTCATCAACCGGTTCGCCCAGAACGGGCAAGCCGTCGCCCCGGTCGCGGTGTGTGATGTGTGGGACGGGCTCGAAGACGAGTACGACGTCGAGTTCGGCGGGAAGGTCACCCGCCGGCGGTACGCCCAGGGGCTCCGCCCGTCCGCCCGGAAGTGCGGCCTCGACCCCGCCGACCGCACCCGGGTGACCAAGGACTACCGCCGCGTCCTCGACCTCGCCGATGTGGACGTGGTGTGCATCAGCACCCCCGACCACTGGCACGGCAAGATGACCGTCGACGCCCTGGCCGCGGGCAAGGACGTGTTCGTCGAGAAGCCGCTGACCCGGACCGCCGAGGAGGCGACCGCCGTCCTCGACGCCTGGAAGCGGACCGGCCGGGTGGTGACGGTCGGGGTCCAGTCGATGGCCGACCCGGTCTGGGTGAAGGCGTTCGACCACGTCCGGGCCGGGAAGATCGGGCACGTCGCCCACGCCCAGACCGGGTTCTTCCGGAACGACGTCCGGGGCCAGTGGCGGTACTACCGGCTCGCCCCGGAGATGACCCCGCGGACGGTCGACTGGGACCTGTTCCTCGGGCACCAGTTCGAGCTGGGCGGGCGGAAGCTCGGGCCGACCCCGAAGGAGCAGCCGTTCGACCGGGCGGCGTTCGCCCAGTGGCGCTGCTACTGGCCGTTCTCGGGCGGCCCGTTCACGGACCTGCTGGTCCACTCCATCACCCACATCACGGCGGCGATGGGGGTGCGGTTCCCGGCCCGGGTGGCGGCCGGCGGCGGGCTGTACCTCGAATACGACGGCCGGGACGTGCCGGACGTGGGCACGGTGGTCGCCGACTACGACGAGGGCTGCCAGCTGGTGGTCACCGCCGCGACGATCACGGGGTACCCGCTGGAAGAGGTGATCCGCGGCCGACTTGGGGCGATCCGGTTCGTGAAGGGCGGGTTCCAGGTGTTCCGCGACGACCCGTCGCGCGGGGCCTCCTTCCCCGGCCGGCTGGAGCGGCCGGCCGAGCCGACCGAGTTCGTGGCGGCCGAGCCGCCGCGGAACGACACCGAGGCGTTGTGGGAGAACTTCCTCGAATCGGTCCGCGCCCGCCGGCAATCGACGTTCAGCCCGCCGGACCTCGGGGCGGCGGCGGTGGCCACGGCGGCGATGGCGGTGCAGAGCTACCGGACCGGGCAGGCGCTCTTCTGGGACCGCGAGCGGCGGGCGGTGGCGGCGGCGGACGCGGGCTGGGCCGAGCGGTGGGAGAAGCGGAGTCAGGCACGGGGGAAGGCGAGTCAGGTGTTCGGGTGGTCCGGCGGGGACGCCGGCAGCACCCTCCAGCCGCCGGGCTACCAGGGGCTCGCCGGCCCGTGGGCGAATGGGAAGGACCCGGCGGGGTGATGAGTAGAGAGGGCCGAGCGGTGGACGGTCTGGAAGTGGGCTTGATCGGAGGAATCGCCGGCGGACTTGCTGGTGGCCTCGCTGTCCTTGTGATCGGGCTCCTTTGGCTAGTGCCTAAGTGCCCGGAATGCGGTGTTCAATTGCCCAAGGTTCGCAAGCCCACAAACCGCCGCCAGGCTCTGTGGGGCGGCTGGACGTGCCCGGAATGCGGGTGCGAGGTGGACCGCCGTGGGCGGAAGGTCGGGGACTGAGCCGCCTCTTGCCAGACCGACGGGCTGGGTATGCGGGCAAGATTCTTTCGGCAATGTCCAAAGAATTGGTCGCCGAACTCGGGAACGGATCAACTCGGTCCTCGTCCTCCTCTACTGGCAAGTCGGAGCCCGCATCCGCACCGACGTGCTGGGGAACTGGCGACGGGGGTACGGCGACGGAATCTTGCCGACATTGTCGGCAAAATCAGCCACGGGATCGGAGGGTCCAGTGATCGTGACGACGGGTAACGAGGTCGCGGGGCATACGATCGCCGCTTACGTCGGGATTATCCGGGGGATCGTGGTCCGGTCCCCGAGCATCGCGCAGGGGTTCCTCGGTGGGCTGAAACAGCTCGTCGGAGGGAACATCGAATCCTACGCGGAGGTGTGCGAAGCGGCCCGGAAAGAGGCGTACCAGCGGATGGTGGAGCACGCCCGGGAGCGGGGGGCAGACGCGATCATCGGGATGCGGTACGACGCCACCGAGTTCGGCCAAGGGGCGACCGAGGTGCTGGCGTACGGCACCGCGGTCAAGCTCACCAAGACGTGAATCGGGAAACCCGCTCGACCATTCCGGTCATCTTACGCCGGGATTTGTTCCGGCGGCCGGCACCCCCGCGTCGGGTTCCGGCCCGTCGACCCACCGACCCAACTCCGGCGGCCCACTAGCCAATCCTTCCGGCCAACAATTCAACAACTCTTTGCCCCCGTCCCACGACGCACCCACAGGTTCCGCAGGCAATGGACAAGGTGTTGAAGCTCGGGCTGCCGGCCGGGTCGCTCCAGGAGGCGACGGCGGAGCTGTTCCGCAAGGCCGGGTACAAGGTCACGTTCACCAGCCGGAGCTACTACCCGGCGATCGACGACCCGGAAATCCATTGCACCCTGATCCGGGCCCAGGAGATGGCCCGGTACGTCCGCGACGGGTCGCTCGACTGCGGGCTCACCGGGCACGACTGGGTGGTCGAGAACGACGCCCAGCACGCCGTGACCGAGCTCGCCGAGCTGGTGTTCAGCAAGGTCAGCCGGCGGCCGGTCCGGTGGGTGCTGGCGGTCCCGAACGAGTCCCCCATTCGCGAGCCCAAGGACCTCCGGGGGAAGCGGATCGCGACCGAGGTGGTGAACATCACCCGGAAGTGGCTCGCCTCGCACGGGGTGGAGGCGAACGTCGAGTTCAGCTGGGGGGCGACCGAGGTCAAGCCGCCGCGGCTGGCCGACGCGATCGTGGAGGTGACCGAGACGGGGAGCTCCCTCCGGGCGAACAACCTTCGCATCGTCTGCGACCTGCTGACCAGCACGACCCGGTTCATCGCCCACCCGGACGCCGCGGCCGACCCGTGGAAGCGGCAGAAGATGGACGACCTGATCCTGATGCTGAAGGGGGCGATGGCGGCGGAGGGGAAGGTCGGGCTGATGATGAACGTCCGGAAGGCGGACCTGGAAAAGGTGTTGGCGGTGCTCCCGGCCCTCCAGAAGCCGACCATCTCGGCCCTGTCGGACCCGGAGTGGGCGGACGTGATGACGATCCTCGACGAGGACACGGTCCGGCACCTGATCCCGAAGCTGAAGGCCGCCGGGGCGTGCGGGATCGTCGAGTACCCGCTGAACAAGATCATCGACTGACGGGCAGGTCAGGTGTCCGCGAGCCATCATTCGGCCGGCCCGCCGTCGGCCGGTCGGATCTGGCGGAGGCTCCGCCCGTCGAGCACCCCGGTTCGCAACCCGAGAACGGCCTGCCGCGGGGATGCCGGGGCGTCCTCCAGGAACCAGGCGTTCGCCCACACGGCCGGAAGCCACCGGCCCTCTTCGTCGATCAAACCCGCCCGAACCCGCCCGAGCCGGTAGACCCATGACCCGCCGAGGATCGTGACCCGCCGGGGTTGCCCGTCCGGGCGCGGCGGTTGCTCCAGCCAGGTGATCGCGGCCTCAAACGGCTGCCAAACGGGATACGGGAACAGGGTCAACGGGGACCCGGTGTCCAGGATCACGAGCGGACACCAAGGGTCATCAAGGTGGGACGGCCGGTAGTCGGCGGCCGCGTCCCTGGGAATGACCGAGAGCCGGGCGAGAAGCCGGGACAGCGGAATGACGGACGGAACGCCCGAGCGGTCGCCCGGCTGGAAGAACGGGGTCGAGCCGATCCGTCGGACGGAGAGGCGGACGCGGGCCACGGGCGACGCCTCCGGTCAGCACTCGATCGGCCGCTCGATGTAGGTGATCACGATCCGCCCCGGGCGGACTCCGTGGTCCCGGGCGACTTCTTCGCGGAGTCGGAGCGGGTCCGGCCCGTGGCCGAGCAGCTGTTTCCCGACCACCGCGATGTAACTGCCCACATGCGGCTCCCACCGCCCGGAATTGTATTCCCCGTTCACCCACGCGCAGTCGGCGAGGTACTCGGCTGACTCTGGCGTGAGCGGGAGCCGGACTTCCTCGGTCCCGGTCGGGGGGGCCGGGTTCGTGGCGGCAGAGGTCTCAATCTGTTCCCGCATGGTAGGCATCACTTCGTCCCCCGTTGCGCAATCGACGGCGGCATTTCGTGCCGGAGGCTATACCATATTGTACCACGCCCCGGGCCGCCACTCCGGCCGGGCGGCGCACCCGTTGGCCCGCCGGAGCGGCCCATGTTCGTCCCGGTCGCGTGTCTGAAGTGCGGGAAGATGTTCCAGGTGCCGGAGGCGGCGGCCGGCACCGACGTCACCTGCCCGTGGTGCAAGGCGACCACCCCGGCCCTGCCCGTCGCGGGGGTGACGACCTCCGCCTCCCCCGCTCCCGCGGCAGCCCCGTTAGCCGTTCCGCCGGTCCCCGAGCCCCTCTCCCTCGACGACGCGCCCCCCGCCGATGCGCCCAGGACACCGACCCGCACCGGGGTCGAACGCGCTCCCACCCCGCCTGCCGCACGGCCGCCGTTCCGGTTCTCGTTCAAGACCGCCCTGGCCGTCCTCGTTCTCGTCGTGGTCGTGTCCGCCGCCACCGTCGCCGTCCTCGGGTACGGGTCCGGCCGCATCGCGCCGTCCGCCTGGGCCGAGTTCACCCCGCCCGACGGTTCCTGTACCGTCGCCCTGCCCGGACCACCCGTCGCGGAGCGGGTCGAGCCGAATGCCGCGGACGGGGTTACCCGCGGCGGGGAGCGGTTCGTCACGACCGGGTGGTACTCGCGGGCGACCGTCTGGGTCGGGTGGCAGGACCTCGACCCGGGGTGGGCCAAGCAGGCCGCCGCGGACCGCGACGGGGCCCTCACCACCCCCGTCCTCGCGGCCGAACGCGACCGCCGGAAAGAAAAGACGGGGGGGACCGTCCCGAAAGAAGGAAACGTCCGGTTCGGCTCGTATACCGGGCTGGTGGCGCAGATGGACACACCGCGGGGCCGTCTCGTCGAGTGGTTCATCCTCGCGCTCGACGGGCCGCACCCGCGGCTTTACTTCCTGGGGATCGAGGCGAAAAATGTGTCCCCGGACAGCCCCGCCGCGCAGAAGCTGTTCAACTCCTTCCGGGTGAACAAAGAGTGAGTGGACGGGGTCGGGAGACGGGCGCCGCGGCTTTCCGCCGAACCCCGCTGCTGACCTTCTCCGAACCCACTCCGGCCGGGTAAACTTCATCCATCACCCCGTCCCACCACCGGGGCCGGGGGCGGACCGCGGGGTCAACAGGGGTCGGCGGAACACAAGGGGACTGCGATGGCGAAGGAAAATAAGGACAAAGATGCGAATGAGAACAAGGAGCTGAAGACGGCCCTGGCCGCGATCGAGAAAGAGTTCGGGAAAGGCGCGATCATGTCGCTGGGGGACGTGAACACGCTGGACGTGGAGGGGATCTCGACCGGGTCGCTGAGCCTGGACATCGCCCTCGGCGGGAAGGGCCTGCCGCGGGGCCGGATCGTCGAGATCTACGGGGCCGAGGCGAGCGGCAAGACGACCATCGCCCTCCACGCGGTCGCCTCGGCCCAGAAGGCCGGCGGGGTGGCCGCGTACATCGACGCCGAGCACGCCCTCGACCCGACCTGGGCGAAGCGGGTCGGGGTCGACCTGGAGTCGCTGCTCGTCAGCCAGCCGGGGTACGGGGAAGAGGGGCTGCGGATCGCCGAGATGCTGATCAAATCGAACGCGGTGGACATCATCGTGATCGACTCGGTCGCGGCCCTGGTCCCGAAGAACGAGATCCACGACAGCGAGATCGGGGACACCAAGGTCGGGTTGCAAGCCCGGCTCATGAGCCAGGCCCTCCGCATCCTGAACCCGACGATCAACAAGAGCAGGACGTGCATGATCTTCATCAACCAGATCCGGCAGAAGATCGGGGTGATGTACGGGGACCCGAACACGACGACCGGGGGGCTGGCGCTGAAGTTCTACGCCTCGGTCCGGATGGAGTCGAAGCGGGTGACGCACGTCAAGGACGGGGACGAGACGATCGGGGCCGAGACCCGGGTCCGGGTGGTGAAGAACAAGATCG
>JAQGHQ010000295.1 GCA_028288765.1 Gemmataceae bacterium
AGAAGGAAGGGGCCGTGAACAACGGGAGCTGGGACCCGGACGGGGCGACGATCGGCGGGACTTGCGGGCGGGTGGGGTCGACGGCCCTGTCCCTGCTGACCCTGGAGGTGTACTACCGCCACCTCCCGCTGTACAAGCGGGACGGCGGCGGGAAGGCCCTCGACGCGGCCAGGTAAGGTACGGGACCCATCGGAAGTCTCGGAACGTGTGTGGGAAACGGGCCTCAGCCCGACGGGCTGGGGTAACAAGCAAGTATAGAGCAACGGCCTGGAGCCCCTCTCTGCTGTCGAATGTAGTAGGTGCTTCGGGACGAGTCGCTATTTCTCTTGGACGATACTTATTTTTGATAAAACAGTCTAATTATTCTGTGCATTAATCTTGCATAACATCGCATGTAAAGCCGGATCTCCGCTGAGCCGCTCTATCGCCTCACTGGGTGTGAGCCAACATCGTTTTCGTTTGGAACAGTCGGGCCAATGTTCGGCTTCTTCAGTGACGTCCATAAAATATGCGAAAACAAGGTGGGTATGCCCATCTTTTTCGTGACAATAGCTTCCCCAAAGGCCTTCGAGACTACCAGCTAGACCAGCTTCTTCCCACACTTCGCGGACTGCTGATTCGCCGGCCCGCTCACCGGGATCGATTTTTCCTTTGGGAAAGACCCACTGTTTACCCTTCTTTGATGTCACCATGCATACTTTGCCCGCACGCATAGGAATAACGATGCTCTGACGAATGGCATGTTGCGACTGAGCTATCTCGTTATTTGTACTCCCGACCCGACGGCACACCGTCCAAAGGATCGCCAAGCAGCAGGCCGCGGCAAAACCCGAAGTGATAGGACCACTCGACCCAGGTGGGTCCACGATTGCCCGACTGAATTCAAAGATGTTTAGCGTAAACACGAAAAGGGCCAATACGCCAACTCGCATATACACAATATGTACTCCTTGCCGGTGAAATAGAACGCGTAATATGCGTCTACGCACTAATAACACGGTTGCTGTGTAAGTGGTTGTACAAGAGCCCCAGAAAACCCTTCAGTAATCGGGGAGAAACCAGGGTTCTCGCCGACCCGCTACACTAAGAGTGTCAAGCCTCGCCGTCGTTCTCGATACCAGATTAGTCATCGTCGTCGTCCTCGTCCTCGTCGTCCTCGTCCTCGTCATCGTCCTCGTCCTCGTCCTCGTCGTCGTCGTCGTCCTCGTCGTCCTCGTCGTCCTCGTCGTCCTCGTCGTCCTCGTCGTCGTCCTCATCCTCGTCCTCGAATTCGTCGTCGATGTCGATGTCGCTGTCGTCGTCGTCCTCGTCGTCCTCGTCGTCCTCGTCGTCGTCTACCATCCGCTTCTTCTTGGCGTCCTGGCGCACCCGCTCGGCTTCCTCTGTCGCCCGCCGACGCTGGTTCTCCTGCTCCTGCTTTCGCTCCTCGTCCAGCTGGCGGTCCCTGGCGACAGAGAGTTCGAGGCGTAGCGTTTCCAGATACGTCCCCAGCTCATCGGCCTTTAGTGGCCAGTACGGCGAGGCCTTCAGCTCCGCGACCAGGGCCGTGAACGCCTCGTGCTTCCACCCGTCGAGGTGTTTGAGGATCCACACCCGCGGCATCCCAGACCGCTTCCACAGATCCATCCGCTCCGCCCGCGCCCGCTCGTCTTGCTCGCGTTGGAGGCGCTCGAACTCCTGTCGCAGGCGGGCCGCCTCGGCCCGCTCCCGTTCCTCGGCCGCCTGCCGTGCGGCCGCTGCGGCCCGTGCCCGCTCGGCCTCCTCCGCCTGTCGCCGCTGCTCGGCGTCGGCTCGCTCCCGGGTCGCCCGGTCGGCCGGGTCGAGCGCCACCAGCGATTCGGCGATCGGCTCGAACCCCGGGTGCCGGCGGGCCGGGTCGCGGATGACGCACCGTTCCAAAAGACGCCGGAGAGCATCGCGGTAGTCGTCGGGCAACCTTTCCCAGTCGTCGGTCACTGGCTCGGTAGTGCCGAGCAAGGCTTCGAGCATCGTCTTCCCAAAGCTGTACACGTCCGACCGCGGACCGACCGGGGCGGCGATGACTCCCTTTTGCTCCGGGCTGGCGTACTCCAGCGTGCCGGCGAAACTCTGGTCGCGGCGGGTCCGCTGCGGGAGCGACGTACTCACGCTCGCCTGGGCAGCGGCGAACCGAACCGCCAAACCGAAGTCGATCACCCGCACGTCCCACCGATCCGACCTGTCCCGCTGGACAAGGATGTTCCCCGGCTTCAGATCGCGGTGGAGCACCCCTGCACCGTGCGCGGCGGTCATCCCCTCGGCGATACTCCGGGCGACCACCACGAAGTCCGCCACTGGAAGCGGTCCGTGCTGCTTCAGGTGGGCGGCCAGACTGGCTCCGGGGAAGTACTCCATCACCAGATACGGGCGGGTCTCGGCCGGGTCCGCGAACTCCCAGTGGATCACCTTGATGATCGCCGGGTCGTCGAGTTCGGACACCGTGTGAGCCTCACCGAACAGATCGTCCAAGTCCCGTCCGAGGTCGCCGGCGTGCAGGGCCTTCACCGCCACTTCCCGATTCTTCTTCAGCCGTTCCCGGCACAAGGTCACCGTCCCGAACCCGCCCGCCCCGAGGACCCGGACCGGCTCGTATCGGTTGAGCGGGAATGGGGCGAACCGCGCCGGGTCGAGCTCGGCCGCCCGGATCAATCGGGCGAGGGCATCGGCCCACTGCTCCTGCTCACACGCCACCCGATACGCCTTGTACGCGGCCTCGGCCTCCGCCGCCCGGTCGTGTGCCGCCTTCGCATTCGCCTCCGCCGTCTCGTGGGCTTCTCCGGCCTCGGCGAGCAACCGTCCGGCAGCGAGAGCGTCCCCGAGCTTCGCCCAGTCGGCCGCGTCGAGCAGTTCCGGCGGGAGCTGGCGCAGCTCGCCCAGCCACCGCCGGAGCAGGTCGCGTTCCTTTTCGTTCGTAACTGTCACCCGCAGCGGCTCGGCCGCCCCGGAGGCCACGTTGCGTTCCCGGAGCAACCGGGCGAGCTGGTCTCGGATATCGTCGAGCTTCCCGTCGGCCGCGGCGAACCAGTTCCCGAGGGCGTCGAATAGCACGTCGAACTGATCGAGGATTCCCTCGGTCCGGCCGTCGAGCAGGGCGAACCCGCGGTCCTGCGCGGCGGTGAGGCAGCGGAGGGAATCGAACGTCAGCCCGCGACCGAGCTCATCGTTCGTCTCGACTTCCCGGCGGAAGAAGAAGACGAACGCGGACGCCAGGAGCGGCGTTCCTCCGGGCGGAGCCAGCTTGAGCAGCTGGGCGAGATGGGGTGCGTCGGCGGCGAGGGCATCGGCCACGGCCCCGACCGCCCGCTCGGCCCCGGCGACCAGCTGCGCCGCCTCCCCGTACCGGCGGAGGTCGGCCGCCACCGCGGCCCGGTCGTGGGGGTGGGACAATCGCCCGGACTTCCGGAGTCGGGTGAGTTCGTCGCACGCCCGAACCCGGAGGACGTCCGAGGAGGTCTCCAGGCCGGTCGGGGTGTTCGCCAGGAACGCCCGGATCTGATCTCGAAGGGCGGTCAGGTCGCGGTCGCGGAAGAGGTCCTTCACCTGATCGAAAAGGCCGTCCCCGGCGAGGGCCAGCCCGACCGCCTGCCAGGCCCGGTCGTTCGCCCGGGACAGCGCGTTCGGGAGCGCCCGGCTGTGATCGGTGAAGCGGTCGTCCAACCAGCCGAGGAGTTGGTCGGCGGACTGGTTGAAGGTATACTTCAGTGCGAACCCGGCCAGGCAGCTGGTGATCGACATGAGACGGCTTCCCGGGAGGTTCAGCGAGCTTCGAGTCTCGGCCGTGATGGGGGTTATTCGCCCGCTCTTACGAAAGATTTCAACCGAGAATTCGCTTTCTTGGAAGAGTCGATTCGAAATTCGGTTGAACTCCGCGTGCTCCCAGCTCTCCGTCGAGAACCAACCTGTGGCGAACGATCCCCGTCGGCCTGCCAGAACCTGCCAAAACCTGACACGGGGTCAAAATGCCGACCGGTGCGGACTGCGACGGACCGTCCGTCTGCGGAACGAAGCCAATCGGCCGGGCTCGTCTCCTGATTCCGGAGCGAGCCTGGAGGGGCGTTTGCGGAACGAACCCAATCGGCATCGTTCCTTCACAATCAGTGCCGCCATCCTGCGACCGGATCGTCCGTTTGCAGAACGAAGCCAAACGACCGGATTCGACTCCGGATCCAGGAACGGGTCCGGAGAGAGCGTTTGCGGAACGAAGCCAATCGACATCGTTCCTTCATCGGAATCATTTCGACGCCGGTCGTGCCACGGGAGCAAGGTGGTCTGCGTTACACGCAAGTAGCACACCGTCACTGCGGAGATGGAGTGAGGAGTAGAACAGATACCCGCATGAAGGGGTCTATCATGGCAAGTCGGTGGGCGAAACGGGCGGGGGCGGTCGGGTGCGCGGCGGCGCTGGTTGCGGTGGTCATCTACCGCGACCGCCCGGCCGGTGCCGGCCCGCGGCCGGACCTGAAGCCGACCGCCCACTGGGTGTTCGACCCCGACGGGGTGACCGGGTCCAAGGTCGCCGACCGGTGCGGACGGCTGAACGCCACCCTGCTCGGGTCGCCGAAGCTCGCCACGACCGCACCGACGGCGCGGCTGGAGCTCGCCAACCCCGACGACGGCGTGCTGGTCCGCGAGAGGGTGACGCCGGACGCCGACTTCCTGCCGAAAGAAGCGCTCTCGGTCGTCGCCTGGGTGCGGGTCGACGAGCCGACCGAGTGGGGCGGGATCCTCGGCTGCGTCCAGGACAACGGCCCGGCCGAGTCGGGGTTCATCCTCGGGTACAACAAGACCGCCTTCTCCTTCGGGCTGGCGAGCAAGGGCGCGGACGACGGCGACGGGAAGCTGACGTACCTTACCGGGAAAACCGGGTACCAACGGGGGAAGTGGTACCACGTCGCCGGGGTGTACGACGGGAAGCAGATGCGGCTGTACGTGAACGGGCAGCTCGACGCGACGAGCGCCGAGCAGTCCGGGCCGGTGCTGTACGCCAGGGCCGCCCCGATGGTGATCGGCCGGTACCGCGACGACGACGAGGACTTCCCGCTCCGGGGCGCGGTCCGGGAGGTGATGCTCTGCCCGCACGCCGTCCCCGCGGACCAGCTCGCGGCCCACTTCGAGGCGGACAAGCCGCTCGCCGGGGCCGACCCCGCCACCCCCGCCGGCCCGCTGTTCGTGGTCGAGCCGTACCTCCAGTTCGCCACCCGCACGACGATGACCGTGATGTGGGAGACCGACGCCCCGTGTACCGGCGCCGTCGAGTACGGGACGAGCTACCCGCCGAAACAGATCGCGAAGGCCGAGAAGCCTGACCCGATAGGCGAGGTCGTGTTGTCGGGCCTGGAGCCGAAGACGAAGTACTTCTACCGGGTCGTGTGTACCGACGCGGAGGGTCGCCGGCTGGAGGGGAAGCCGCTCACGTTCATGACCGCCGCCGACCCGGCCGACGCGTTCAGCTTCACGGTCATCGGCGACACACAGCGGAACCCGGCGGTGACCGGGAAGATCGCGAAGCTGATGTGGGAGCAGCGGCCGAACTTCGTGATCCACTGCGGGGACGTGGTGGACGACGGGGCGGCGAAGTGGCAGTGGACCGGCGACCTGTTCCGCCCGTGCAACGAGCTGTTCGGCCGGGTCCCGGTGTACCCGTGCATCGGGAACCACGAGAAGAACCACCCGTACTACTACAAGTACTTCTCGCTCCCGGCCCCGGAATACTACTACTCGTTCCGGTACGGGAACGCCGAGTTCTTCGTGCTCGACACGAACACAATCCGGACACTTTCCCTGGCCCCGGGCGGCGAACAATACCGGTGGCTGGAGAAGGCGCTGGCCGCGTCGGACGCGAAGTGGAAGTTCTGCTACCACCACCACCCGGCGTACACGTCGGACGCCGACGATTACGGGGACACGGCGAAGGGCCCGACGACCGCCGGGGACGTGCGGGTCCGCCAGCTGGTGCCCCTGTACGAGAAGTACAAGGTGGACGTGGTGTTCAACGGGCACATCCACGCGTACGAGCGGACGTGGCCGATCCGGAACGGGAAGGTCGACCAGAAGGACGGGGTGATCCACGTCACGAGCGGCGGGGGCGGCGGGAAGCTGGAGGGGTTCGCCCCGACCCCCGCGTTCTTCAAGCAGGAGGGGCGGGTCGACTTCCACTTCTGCTACGTGACGATCCACCAGGGGACGCTGAACTTCAAGGCGTTCGACCAGGAGGGCCGGCTGTTCGACCACATGGCGTTGAAGAAGGAGTGAGCCCGGGCCCGGTCGTCGATCCGCCACCGGATACCGGGTCTTCACCGGGCCGGAGCGGGTGGCCTCCGCTTGAGCCGGTCGGCCGCGGCCCGGGCCTCCCGGCCGGGGACCGTGCCGGCCCAGTCCCGCGTCCACTCGTCGAGCAGGCGGACCGCGTCGGCCGTCCCGACCCACTCGACCGCCTCGACCGCCCGGGCCGCCCGCAGGGGCTCACCGGAAAGCAGGCCGGCCCCGGCATACACGGCGGCGAGCCGGCGGGCCACCTCCGGCGAGCTGGTGCCCGCGGCGGCGTCCCGGACGACCGGCTCCCACAACGGCACCACGGCCCGAAGCGCTTCGGTCGCCCGCTCGCGGGTCTCGAACGCCGGGTCGCCGAGTTGGCTCACGAGCTGCCGGACGGCGGCCTCGGACAGGGGGGCGATCCGGACGGCGGCCCGGAGGTGCGCGAGGGCGTCGGCCCCGGCCGTTGCCAGGCCCCGGACGGCGCCGAACGCGGCCGAGGCGTCGCCCGAGGCGAGGGTCGCGGAGTAGCGGTCCAGCTGGGCCCGGCCGGGGTGGGCTGGGTACTTCGCCAGCTCGCCGCGGACGTCCCAGAGATAAACGGGCGCGTCCGGGCTGCTGGCGGCGATCGTCCGGCCGTCGGGACTGACGGCCACCGCCGACACGTCGCTGGCGTGGGTGAAGCGGTGCCGCTCCCGACCGCTGGCGACTTCCCACAGGCAGACGGCGTTGCCAGACGAGAAGACGAGTATTCTCCCATCTGGGCTAAACTGAGGTTGGCTCCAGCTATCCGGGAGCGGGGCGATCGGAACGACCTGACCATCGGACAACCCCATCAGGGCCAGAACCGGGTAGCGGGGCGCCCCGTCGGGGGAGACGTTTAAGCGGGTCAGGAGCAACCTCGAACCATCTGGTGAGAACCGCAGGCCGGTCACCCAGTCGGCCCCGACCCGGGCCCGAAAACGGACCTCTCCGAAAGCCAGGTCCCAGATGCGGACCTCCCACCCGCCCGGTGGCCCGCCGGGGGGGCCGGGGGCCGATGGTTCGGCCGCGACGACGGCCGCGACACGGTCGCCCGTCGGCGACAGGGCGACGGCTGCGGTGTGGGGTGGCACGACCAGCTGGCGGACCTTCTCTCCGCTCGAAACGTCCCACACGACGAGATCCCAAGTCGTGGGTTGAGAACTGGTTAACACCGCGACCCGCGACCCGTCGGCCGAAAGCGCCGGGCGAAGCTGGCCGGTGACCGCCCCCCGGAACTGGCGGATCGCCCGCCCGGCACCGGGGTCGAGTAGTTCAAACCCCTCCCGCCAGTCGAACCGCAAGACCCTTTCGCCGTCGGGGAGGGGGAACAGCGTGTACCGCTCGTACGGGAGGGCCGGACGGCGAGCCGTCTCGTGCCCGGTCGCCGCATCCCAGCGGTACTCCCGGTCGTCCGCCTCGCCGATCACGGTCCGGCCGTCGGCTGCGAACCGCAACCGGTCAACCCCCCCGGCCGTGTCCGCCGAACCGGGCAGGAGCTGCCCGGTGAGTGCGTCGTAGAACTGGACCGACTGGGCGTAAACCGCGACCCGCGACCCGTCCGGGGACAGGGCGATTCGGTCGCCCGCGAACGGCCCATCGAACCGGCGGACGATCTTGCCGGAGGTGACATCGACGAACAGGAGGTGCAGGTCATCGTCCCGAACGACCAGCAGCTTCCCGTCCCGGGTAAACTCCGTACCGACGGAATGGGCCTTGATCTCGGGGAGTTTGCGGACCTCCCCGGTCGTGGTGTCCCAGAGTTCGACCAGATGCCCGTTGTAGTTCATGAGGGTATTGACCAGCGCGACGGACTTCCCGCGAGGGCAGTATCGGGGCGCGATGTGTTCGACACCCATCCCCACCAACTCCCGGGTGCGGGCCTGGAGCACCCCCCCGGACCGGAGGTCGTGGAGCTGGATCATCTTCAAGGAGATCGTGACGGCCGTCCGGCCGTCCGGGGAAGGGGCAACCGTGTCCAGAGAATCTCCGGGCACCGCCTGGTACGTCCAGGCGATCGACCCGTCGGCCGCATCGATCACGTACCCGGTCTGGTGGTCGGTTATGCCGACCCACCGGTTGCCCTCGGCTACCCACGGCCACCGGTCCTCGACGGGTAGCCGGAGGGCATTGGTCCAGACGTCCCGGCCGCTACGCGGGTCGGTCACGTGGAAGGTCAGGCGGCCACCCGCGAGTTTGTGCCGGATGTAGAGGCCGCCGCGATCCCCACCCGCCGGCCGGCCAGTCTTTGTGTCGAGAGCGAGTGGGGGCTCGGCGTGCGAGAAGGTGATCCGGACCGCGGTCCCGTCGGGGGTGAACACGAGCCCTCCCCACGCGTTCGGGAAGCGGAACCGCGCCGACCCGCACCGGGCGACGGCCTCGGCCGGGAGGGGAAACCCCTCCGCGTCGAACCGCGGCGGGTGCGGGAGAACGGCGGGCGGGGCGGCAGCGGACGGGGTGGTCGCGACGAGGGCCATCGTGACGACGAAGACCAGGCGCATGCGGCGGATTCCTTTCCGGAGAGGCGGAGGTAGTTTACCCCGCGGGTCGTACAACAACAACGACCGGCCCGCGCCGGTGCCCCGCCCGCCCCCAAGGCCCGCCGATGTCCGATCCCGTCTGGACGTATACCTTCCTCTGCGTGTCCGCTTTTTTCGCCGGGGCAATGAACTCCATCGCCGGGGGGGGCACGCTGCTCACGTTCCCGGCCCTGACCGGCGTCGTCTCTCCGGCGATCGCGAACGCCACCAGTACGGTCGCCCTGTTGCCGGGGTCGTTCGCCGGGGCCCTGGGGTACCGGGACGAGCTCGCCCCGAGCCGGCGGTTCGTGCTGCGCATGCTCGCCCCGAGCCTGTTGGGCGGGCTCCTCGGGGCGTGGCTCGTCGGCCGGGACACGGAGACGTTCAAAACCCTCGTCCCGTGGCTGATCCTCACGGCCGCGGTCCTGTTCGTCGTCCAGGCCCCGCTCGCCCGGTGGCTGAAGGCCCACCGCCCGGACCACGTGCCGGGACCGCTCACCCAGGCCGGCCTGATCGGGTTTCAGTTCCTGATCGCGGTGTACGGCGGGTACTTCGGCGCGGGCATCGGCATCCTGATGCTGACCACGCTCGGGTTTATGGGGGTCGGGGACATTCACCGGATGAACGCGGTGAAGACGTTCCTGGCGGCGATGATCAACGGGGCCTCGGTAATCGTCTTCGTCCGGGACAACCTGGTGAACTGGGAGTACGCGGCGGCGATGGCCGGGGCAGCGGTACTCGGCGGCTACCTCGGGGCCCGGGTCGCCCGGCGGCTCCCCGCGGCCCACGTCCGGTACGCGGTCATCGCGATCGGGTTCGGACTATCGGCGTACTATTTCATCCGAGAGTATGCCTGACGCGGGCGACGGGGCCCCGCCCCGGGGCGGCCGCCGCTCCGCCCGCGCCGCGGCGATCAGCTCCTCGGCCAGCCAGGTCCC
Organism: Gemmataceae bacterium; assembly: GCA_028288765.1. Classification (GTDB taxonomy): domain Bacteria; phylum Planctomycetota; class Planctomycetia; order Gemmatales; family Gemmataceae; genus Urbifossiella. Next base: position 9,749 of record JAQGHQ010000295.1, read on the forward strand.
GAGGAGCATGCCGGCGACCATCCCGGCCGTCATCCCCGCGAACCCGACGGCCGCGGCGAGCGGCACCGAGTCGGCCGGGAGGTGGGCCGCGACCCACCCGCCCGCGACCATGCCGGCGACCATCCCGAGGTTCCCGCCGGTGACCATCGCCGGGACGTGAGAGCTGCCCCGAGGGAGGGGGCGCCGGCCGAGCCCGAGCATCGCCGCGTTCGCGAACAGCAGCATCCCCGCCCACATCCAGGGAGCCATCATTTCACCCCGGGCCGCCTCCGCACACGCCCGGCACCCGCCGTCGTGGAGCGGGACGAACCCGTTATCCGCCCACCACCCCAGAAGCATCCCGAGGTTCCCGAGGGTGAGCATCCCGAAACACATGTCGAGGGTGTGCGGGATCATCACCCACCGGAACCAGACGAAGGCGAACGCGGCTCCCACCAGCGTGAAACCCCCGAGTACCGCCGTCGCGGTCGGTAGTTCGCGGGCCGATTCGAGAAGGAGCAGGACGACGACCCCTTGCAGGACGAGTGCGGCGAAGTGGACAGCAGCCCGGCGAGCGGGGGGCGTGAGCCCCCCGAGGA
>JAQGHQ010000299.1 GCA_028288765.1 Gemmataceae bacterium
CGGCGGCGGGGCCGCGTACCGGCCCGAGGACGGCGGGACATTCCGCCCGGGCGACGACCCGGACCGCCCGGCCCGACTCCCCGACGTCCCCGACCCGGCCGGCGGCATCGCCCCCATGTCCACCGCCGGGTCGGAGTGCGGCGTGCGCCCGGACCCCGGCATGGCGGTCGTTCCCGATCGCCGCGGGATGGCCCCGGACGACCCCGGGCGGCCCGACGGCGGCAGCGGGGCCGGGGCGACGATCAGGTCGCGGAACTCGGGGATGCTCCCGATCGGGTGGAACTGCCCCGTCTTCGTCCGGCCGACGAGGATGGTCGCGCCGTCCCCGAGGAGCCCGTCCCGCAGGGCGTTCCGGATGTTGGCCGTCGCCCCCTTGACCGTGTGCATCTGCCCCGTCTCGTCGCGGTACACCATGTACCACACGTCGGACCCGCCGGCCCGGCCGGCCGGCCCGGCCGGGGTGGTCTTGGCGGGGCCGGACCCGGTCCCCCGGCTCTGCCCGGTCAGGTCTTCGAGGAACTCCCGGCACGAGGACGGCCGCTGGCCCGGCTCCGCGCTCATCGCCCGGCGGATCGCCCAGTCCACCCGGTCGGAGACGGCCGGGTTCAGCTCCTTCGGGGACGTGAATTCGTTGCGGATCTTCTTCATCCAGCAGTCGAGCGGGTTCGAGTTCAGGAACGGGACCGTCCCGGTCACCAGGGCGTAGAGCGTCGCCCCGAGGCTGTAGATGTCCCCCCGGACGTCCACCCCCTTGGCGTTCCGGAACTGCTCCGGGGCCATGTAGTGTGGGGTCCCGAGGCCCCGCCCGGTCTTGGTCAGGTTCAGGTCCCCCTCGACCTCCTTCACCAGCCCCATGTCGGTGAGCTTGGCCACCCCGTCGAGGGTGACCAGGATGTTGTCCGGCTTCACGTCCCGGTGGACGAGTCCCTGCTTGTGTGCCCGCTGGAGCCCGTCGCACACCTGGGCGATCAGCCGGACCGCCTCGGCCTCGGGGACCGACCCGTCCCGCTCGACCCGCTGGCCGAGCGATTCGCCGTCCACGAACTCCATCACCAGGAACGGGTGGGGGCCGGTCCCGCAGTACTCGATCGCCCGGACCACGTTCGGGTGGTCGAGGACCTTCGCGGCCAGGAACTCCCGCTCGAACCGCTGGAGGACGACCGGGTTCCGGGTGGTCCCCGGGGAGATGACCTTGATCGCGACCACGTCCCCCGTGACCCGGCTGCGGGCCTTGTACACCGTCCCCATCCCGCCCTCGGCGATCTTCGCCAGCACGTCGTAATTGCCGAGATGGACGAAGTGGTCCGACGTGTCCGGGCTCATAGGGGGAAGTCTCCGGCCGTCGCGGGCGTCCTGCCTGCCCGGCCGGAGGGCGCGGCCGGGCGAAAATAACGGGACCCGACCGCCAAAGCGTCCGTGAGGCCCCGCAAGGGGACGGACGGGCAGTCGGGATCGGGGCGAACCGACGACCCCGCACGGGGGGGCGGAATCGGAGTCATTAGTCTTATAGTTCAAGTCCGGGTGAAATGCGAGCGATCGGGGGATTGGATTCTGCCAGCTGGGGTGATAAAATGAATTTTGCAGGGCGTGGCCACATCTGCCGTTCCGTCCCGATCCTCGACCCCGATCAACGTCCGGACGGGTTCCGAGGTGGGAGCTGTCCAGCGTAACCGGCAGGACCGACACCGCCTTTCCAAAATACCGATCTCCCACGGTTTGTGTCCGTTCAAAGCTTGTCAAGATCTGAGGCGTCCGTCACAATCCCCAAATAGTGTCACCCTCGTGTCGCCGGGGTCTCCCGGCTCCGGTGGATGACCCCCAACGCGGGACCCGCTCGCCATGAGCATCCTGGGCAAGCTGTTACTGGTGGTGAACCTTCTGGCCGCCGGCGGGTTCGGATACCTCGCCCTCCAGGACTGGAAGGGCCGCCAGGCGATCACCGCGGCCGGCCTCCGACACGTCATCCTGCTCCAGGGGGTCCCGCTCGACGGCGGCCCGGATCAACTCCCCGCCCGCGTGGCCTCGACGTCGGACGGGTTCCACGACTACGCCTCGACCGAAATTCCATTCCGCGTCGAGATGGCCGGCGGGGTGCCGACCGAGTCGGTCAGCCCGGAACTCCTCTATGCGTACTTCGCCGCCGCCGGGTCTGCCGGCGCCGGCCCCGCCGGCCCTGTCGGCGGCGATGCTGCCGGGGGAGCGGGCTCCCTCGCCGGCCCGACCCCGGTCGCGAGCCAGATGGCCGAGCTCAAGCGGGTGTACGGCATTCTCAAGGCCGAGATCCAGAAGAAGGACGGGGGCGCGGCCCGGACGGCCCAGGCGGGCGCGTGGCTCCTGCTCCAGGCCGAGTCGATCGAGGAGCGGATCGAGACCCTGGTCCTGATCGCGGCCGGGAACGGGAACGAACTCGCTCACCGGCTCGACCTCAAATTCTACCGGGTCGCTCCGGCGCTGGTCGAGGCGGGGCCGATCCAGCCGGACCTGTGGCAGTCCCTGTCGGGGCGGATCGAAGACCTGAAGGCCCAACAGCAGAAGGCCGACGACGCGGCGGCCGCGGCCGAAAAAGATGCTGACGCGGCCGAAAAAGACGTCGCCGCGGCCAAGACCGATGGTAGCCCTGCCGCGGCCGTGGAGGCGAAGCAGAAGGAAGCGATGCAGAAGCGGCGCGAGGCTCTTGAGAAGCGGGGCGAGGCCCTGGCCCGGGCCCGCGAGATCGAGCGGCGGAGCCCGCACAAGCCCAAGGACCAGCCCGAGACGCGGGCCCGGCTCGCCCACCTGCTCGTCCACCTCGACCCGACCTCGGCCTGGCAGAAGCGGGTGATGATGGTCGTCGGGGTCCGGCAGTACGTGAAGACCCTGACCGATCAGGTGATCCGGTTCAAGGACATGGTGGCCCGCGTCGAGCGGGCGACCGTCGACGACCAGGACCGGTTCTCGCGCGATTACGCCCATCTCCGCGGCCTCGCCATCGAGCGGACCCAGGAGGTCCGGGGGATCGCCGAGATCCGCGCCCAGATGGCCGTCCAGGTGCAAAAGGACGAGGACATCGTCAAGCAGCGCGAGACGGAACTCCAGGGGCTGAAGACCCAGCTCGCCAAGGTCAAGGCCGAGGTGAACGACCTGCTCGCCAAGCAAACCCTGGCCGAACAGCAGCTGTTCACCGTCCAGCAGGAGGTCGGGCGCACGCTCGAGGAGATCTACCGGCTGGAGGCCGAGCTGGCCAAGAAGGAAACCGAGACGTACGGGCGGAAGAAGTAACGGGCGGGTCCAGGGCCACGACCGGCCGGCGTACGACACCCGAGGCATTCGGCGAACCGAGGCACGACGATGACGGTCATCGGCAAACTGCTGGTGTTCCTCAACCTGGTCTTTGGGATCGGGATCGCGGTCTGGTCCACAGCGGCTTACTCCCAGCGCCCCAGCTGGTTCAGCCCGGCCCCCGAGGGCGGCGTGGACAAGGGGCACTCCCCGCTCGCCTTCGCGCAGCTGGGGGCCGAGATCGACAACCTGGGGAAGGTGGCGGTGACGGCGGGCGGGTCGTGGGGCGCCCAGTACAAGGCGCTCCAGACCGCCGAGCAGATCCGGGCCGACCGGCACATCAAGATGTTCGGCACTCTTCCCGACGGGACGCGGGCCAAGACGGCGACCGGGGCGGACGTGAAGGGGCTGATCGGGTACGCGAAGGACGGGCACCCGCAGGCGGAGGGGAATGCCGGGTTCTTCCAGCTGAAGGAGGAACCGAACGGGAAGCTCTTCGACCTCGGGTCGTACGTCCAGGGGACCGGGGAGCTGGACCCGAAAACCCTCGGCAAGGTTGTCCTCGGGCCGAACAACCAGCAGCCGCTCGCCGGGGCCGGTACCCTGCTCGAACGGTACAACACGGACGCGGCCGCGGTGACCGATATGGCGTACAAGAGTGCCGACCTCCGCGCCCAACAGAAGAAGCTCGGGGCGGAGGTGGTGCTGGTCGACGACCAGGTGATCAAGCAGCGGGTCATCCGCGACAACCTCATCAACGAGGCCTCGTACCTGGGCGCGTTCGAGGTGAACGTGGTCGAGCAGCGGGAGACGGTCGTCCGCCGGCGCACCCAGCTCCGCGACCGGCTCGTCCCGTTCGGCGCGCCGTAGTAGCGGGCGCGGCGGCGCGTGCGAACCAACCCGGGCGGCGACGCCCGGAGGCTCTTCAGGGGTAGAGGCGGCGCGTCCGGCCCCCTTCCCCGCAACTGTCCGGGAACCAACACGGGTAGCGTCCGGCGGGACAAGGACTGGTCCGACCCGGCGTCTTCAGGGGGTGGACGATGACTTGGCTCGGAAAAATTCTCGCCGTCCTGGTGATGATCCTGGCCGTGGTCTGGATGTGGTTCACCGTCACGGTGTTCGTCGCCCGGACGAACTGGAAGACCCAGGCCGAGCAGTTCAGGGACGCCTACGAGAAGGCCAGGGCCGCCCGGACCACCGAGTACGAGTCGTACCGGAGCGAGAAGGACGCCCTCGACCGGCAGCTGGTCACCGAGCGGACCCGGAACGAGACGCTGGTCAGCCAGGTCAAACTGTTCCAGGCCGATAGCGACAAGATCACCAAGCGGGTGGGGGAGCTGGAAAAGGCCTACCAGGAGGCCGACGTCAAGGCCACGGAGCTGGCGGCCCGACTCCAGTCGGCCCTGGAAGAGACGGACAAGGCCCGCTCCCGGGCGAGCCAACTCGAGGACGAGCGGGTGAAGCTGGTCATCGCCAAGGAGAACGCCGAGAAGGATCGGCAGGCCGCGCAGAACGAGTCCCGGCAGGCCCAGGCCGAGAAACTCGCGGCCGACCAGCGGGTCGAGACGCTGACCACCCAGGTGAACGAGCTGCGGGCGTCCGGCGGGCGGCCGGAGGGGATCGTGAAGAACAGCTTCGCCAAGCCCCCGGCCGCGCTCCCCGATGGGGTTCGGGGGACGGTGACCGGGTACAAGGACGGGTACATGGCCGTGTCCATCGGGATCGACGCCGGGCTGACGAACGGGGCCATCCTGGACGTGTACCGGGCCGACGACGGGGGCCACTACCTCGGGACGGTCGTGATCAGCCGGGTGTACCCGAAAGAGGCAGTCGGGACGTTCAAGCCGGGCGATCCCTTGAAGACGATCGCCCGGCTGCGGCCTGAGGAACTGCCCAAGGTCGGGGACACCGTGGGCAAGATCGGGAACGTGTCCGCGGGCCGGTGATCCCGCGAGATCGATCGATCAATGGGAGTCGGACGGGGGTCGACCGCGGTCGGGAAGGTCGGCACCAGCTGCGCCAAATAAGGTCGGGAACACGGGGGAGCGAGGCATGGCCAAGAAGCAAAAAGAGAGCCCCACCACCAAGAAGACGCCGTACCAGGGGGAGCCGGTCTACACGGTGATGGCGTTCGTCACTCTGGTGGCGATCGCCATCGGGTGTACCCTGCTGTACATGGACTTCGAGGACTACGGGAAGCAGGCGGCGCCGACAGAAAAGCCGCCGGCCTTGCCGAAACTCGGTGAGGAGCAGAAGGCCGCCCCGGGTGCCGCGGTCGCGCCGCCCGCCGGCACCTGACCCCGGCCCCCCCGACACCGACCCGCTTCCGCGACCCGCCGACCACCCGGTCGGCGGTTTCATTTCGTCGCGCCCGATCTTTCGCACCCATTCACCCGGCTTCTCCGGCCGTGCCGGTTCGACTTTTTTTACCCTCGGGTGCGTGATATGGTCCGCCGGTCGCGGGTCGAACCGGGGCGGTCGGGCCAGGGAGGGCGGCGGATGCGGCGGTCACCGGCAGGGGTCGTGGCGGTCGGCGTCCTGGTCGGGCTGGCGGCGTGGCCGTCAGCCACCCGGGCGGGGGTGTGGGTAACCCTGGCGGCCGGACTGCCCGGCGGGTCGACCCCGACCTCCGACTCCGAATTCTGGTTCGACTCGCCCCACGCCCCGCCGCTCGTCGCGCTCGACAAGCTCGCCGGCGGGACGACCGCACAGGCGACGACCGGCGGCGGGAAAGTGTTCTTCGGCGGGGACGGGACCCCGGTCCTGCTCAACCTCGCGGACGGGTCGGCGTACGTCGCGAGCGGGACCCCGCCCGCGGCGGCAACGTCCCGCGGGCCGAACGGCGGGGGTGCCGGCACCCCGGCGTCGGCCGCCCCGGTGGCCGGCGGGACCGCCCCGTCCACCGCCGCCCTGCTCGGCGTCACCCTCGCTCAACCGGACGCCGCCGGCGCCCGCGGGCTGACCGCGAGCGTCACCGACCCGACCGGGACCGTGCTCGGGACCGGCCACGTTACCATTCCCGCCGACGGGTGGTGGGTCCTCGGCCTCACCCCCGGGACGAAGACGACGCCCAACACCGGGGGCACGGGCGGCGGCGGTGGAACCGGGGGCACCCCGGACGCCGAGGACATCGAGAACCCGGACCCGCCGCCCGGCGGTCGGCCGGTAGTGGCCCCAGAACCGGCCACGCTCGTGCTCGTGGGGTTCGGCGGGGTCGCGGCCAGTGCGTGGCGGCGGGCCCGGCGGGTCAAGCTCCTTTAATCGACCGCCCGCAGCCCCCGGCAGCGTCCGGCGTGATCACCCGCCAGGCCCGGTTTCCCCGCGGAGCCGGGCTTCACTTCAGGTTCCGGTTCGCCCGGGTTCCTTCCCCACACCCTGAACGGAGTCACGACATGGGGACCACATTCGCGAGTCTATTCCTGGCCGCCGCGGTCGCCGCGCCGGACCCCGCCCCGCCGGACCAGCCCCAGGTCCTCATCCCGTCGGCCCGGACGGGTCAGGCCGACCTGTTCCTGATCGACCTGGCGACCGGGAACGCGAAGAACATCACCCGCACCGAATCGGCGGACGAGATCTACCCGGCGTGGGGCCCGGACGGGACGAAGATCGCGTTCGCGTGCAAGACCCGCGACCACGAATTCGAGATCTACGTCTGCGACGCCGACGGGTCGAACCGGAAGATGGTCAGCACGCGGGCGGACGGGCCGTCGGCCTGTCTCGCCCCGTCCTGGTCCCCGGACGGGAGGAAGCTCGTCTACGCCCGGACCTACCCGGGGGGGAAGTGCGAGGTCCGGGTGGCCGCGGCGGACGGGTCGGCGGACGACGTCGTCCAGGCGGACGCGTTCTCCGCGGCCTGGTCGCCCGACGGGAAACAGATCGCGTTCGTCCGGAAGATGTCGGGCAAGACGCACGGGCTGTTCGTCATGAACCCGGACGGGTCCGGGGTGCGGGTGCTGGCCGAGGACCTCGGCCCGCCCGACCTGTACCTCCCCGCCTGGAGCCCGGACGCCAAGCTGATCGCGGTCACCACCGCGAGCGGGTACGGGTCGCAGCTGGCCCTGGTCCCGGCGGCCGGCGGGCCCCTGCGGCAGCTCACGCACCTGCCCGGGAACAACGCCAACCCGGTCTGGGTGTCGGCCGACCGGCTGCTGTTCAGCCACTTCCCCAAGCCCGACGCACCCACCGGGGCCTACGCCACGATCAAGGCCGACGGGACCCGGCTCCTCGTCCACCCGCTGACCAAGACCGAGCCCGCGCACCCGCTCGCCCGCCCGGCCGTGGTCCTGCCGCGGCGGGAGGGGCGGGTGGCCGACGAGCCGGGCCCGGTCCGGCCGGCGGCGTTCACGGTGCCGGTGGTCGAGAAACGGGCGCCCGTCCGGGTGGTCCCGGTCACCGGGGCCCCGCCGGTCGCGGCCGGGGCGATCGGGGCAGTGGCGTGGGCGGCGGACGGGAAGCGGCTGGCCCTCGGACTGGAGATCGGGCACGTGCTGGTCGGCGAGTTCGACGGGAAAGTGATCCGCCCGGTCGACGTGGTCCGCGGGCACGAGGGGCCGGTCGAGGGAGTGGCGTTCTCGCCCGACGGGAAGCTCCTCTACTCGACCGGGGGGGACAGGTCGGTCCGGACGTGGGACGTCGGCGAGAAGGGGGTGAAGACGCGGGAGACGGACCACGACGCCTGGGTGCATGGGCTTGCGGCGTCCGCCGACGGCAAACTCCTGGCGACGGGCGACCGCGAGGGGGTGATGAAGGTTCGCGACGCGGCGACCGGGCGGCCGATGCAGGAAATCACCGTCTGCGACCCGAAGCGGGGGGCGGTCAACGCGGTCGCGTTCGGGAAGGACGACGCGGTCGTATTCGCCGGGTGCGGGCGGTGGGACGTGCCGGTCCTGCACGGGGCGGTCGCCGCGTTCGACCCGGCGACCGGGAACCAGCTGTGGCGGACGAAGGGGACGTTCGGCGGGGTGTTCGCGCTGGCCGTGTCGCCGGACGGGTCGAAGCTCGCCGGGGCGTGTCTCGACACGCTGGTCCGGGTGTGGGACGCCGGGACCGGGAAGGAACTGGCCTGCTGGAAGGGGCACGCCGACCGGGTGACCGGGATCGCGTGGGGGCTGGGCGGGAAGGTCGTCGTCTCGTGTGGGTTCGACCACACCCTGCGGGTGTGGGACGCGGACACCGGGGCGGCCCTACACACGCTTGCGGCCCATACGAGTCCGGTCGTCCGCGTGGCGACGACCCCGGACGGGAAGTACGTCCTGAGCACGGCCCAAACCGGGGCGCTGTTCATCTGGCGGCTGGAGGATTAGCGGCCCGGGCGGGAGCCGCCTGCCGGTCGATAACAGCGCGATCGCCCGGTTTCTTGGAGAAACCGGGCGATCGCGCTTCGTTACTTGACGATTTCCAGGCCCTTAGACGACATTGCCCGCGTCACCGACCGAGGGGAAGTGTTCGTTCATCCATCTGCGCCACAAAGGCTCGTCGCATGCGACGACGACGGCGGCTCCGTCGCCGTACAGGTAAAAACGGATCGACAAATACACCTGGCCCCCCATGGGGAGGGCGAAAAGGTGGGCGATGCCGGGCGCCGGCTCGTCGAGTCGGAGGAGGAGTTCGTTGTGCTCGCCTTCGCCGATCCGCTCGACCAGCCCGGCGAGTGGCGGTACGCCGGCCCCTGTGTTCCGCCGCTGGCCCATGGCGGCCGCCCTCAGGCCGAGCGAATCGGTTAGCGCATCCCAGGCCTTGGACGCGGGTTCGGGAGCAACGCCCATCAGTTGAAAGGCCGAGCACCGCTGGCCCCGGAAGTGGGTGAGATACAGCCGCAGGATGCGGAAGAAGGCCGGCCAGCCGTGTTCGAATCCCTCGAGCTGATTGTCCCAATCGTCGGTGCTCGCGAACAGACTGTGGACCACACGTACCACGCAGACGCCGCCGGCGCGCGCCTCGACGATCCACTCCGTGGCGATCGGGGGGGCGTTGGGACCCAGGTCTTGGCTGTCTGCGGCGAACCGGCGGGGCGGGTCCCAGGCAGTCACGGTCGCGAGCGAGTCCATGCCCGGGCCAAAATTGGCGCGAACGGCGATGGGAACGCCGTCGCGCTCTTCGACCTCGGTCGGCACGAACCAGGACGAGACGCCGGGCCCGGTCGCGATGGCCTGCCAGACTTCCTCCGGCGTGCCCGGGACTTCGACTTCGACCTGGACCGACCGGCGTCCGGACGGATCTTTCTCCAGAGGCATGACGACTCTCCCTCGTGTGGATCTGTCGGCGGGCGAACGCGACGGCCGGCGCCCTTAGATGGCCGTGCTCGCTTTACGAGCTGGTGCGAAATGCTGGTTCATCCACGCGTGCCACAACGGCTCATCCCGGGCGGCGGCAGCGGGTGCCCGGTCGCCGAACAAGTAGAAGCTGATCGCCGGATGGACCGTGCCGCCCCACGTGTAGACGCCGATCAGTGCGACGCCTGGTGCTGGTTCATCGAGGCGCAACAGCACTTCGTGGGTATGCACGCCCTGACCGACCCGTTCGACGAACCCCGCGAGCGGCGGGATGTCCACGGGCGTGCTCCGCCGCTCGCCCTTGCTTACGGCTGCGAGACCAAGTAAGCCGGCCATCGTCTCCCAGACCCCCGCCTCGGGTCCCGGGACGTTCCCCATCACCCGGAACGGCGAGCACCGCTGGCCACGGAAGCGCGTGAGGTACAACCGGAGAACGTCGAAAAAAGACGCCCACCCTGATTCGAAGCCGGTGAATTGATTGTCCCAATCGTCGGTGCTCGCGAACACGCTGTGGACCAGGCGGACGACGCAGGTGCCGCCGCCGCGCGCCTCGACGCTGAACTCCGTGGCGAGCGGAGGCGCGCCCGGAGACCAGTCCTTCTCCTCGTATGCGAACCGCCGCGGGGGCTGCCAGGCGGTCACCGTCCCCGAGGAGTCGGCCCCGTCGCCCAGGTGATGGAACACGACAGCGCCGCCGTCGCGCTCTTCGACCTCGGTCGGCACGAACCAGGACGAGATACCCGGACCGGTCGCGATGGCTTGCCACACGTCCTCGGGCGTACCCGGCACTTCAAACTCGAGCCGGACCGACCGGCGTCCGGACGCATCTTTCTCCACCGGCATGACAACTCCTTTCCAGGCGTTCGCGCGGGTGAGGCGGGGTGGGGGAGCGAGCCCGGCGCTGCCGTGCCGTTACCCGTGCGGCTGTTCCAGGAGCCCGAACATGTTCCCTTGCGGGTCGGCGATGACCGCGAGCGAGCGCCCGCCGGGAATAGGCATTTTGGGCAGAGCAACCTGTCCACCCAGCGCGACGGCTTTTTCAATCGCTGCATCGACGTTCGCGACGCCCACGTAGTTCATCCACGGCTGAGTCGCGTTCTGCCGCTGCATCACCGCGACGTCGATTCCGGGCCCGTCCGGGCCTGCGCACCGCCAGAATTCCAGACCGGGGACCGGGATTTTCTGGAAGGTCCAGCCGAAAAGGCCGCTGTAAAACTCCTGGAGTTTTCCCGGCTCGTCGGCCGGGATCTCGAAATGGACGATTCGGTTGTCGGTCATACAGGCTTCTCCTCTTGGGTCCCGTGTAGCAAAGGATGGGCAACGATCACCAGACGATGCGGCCGCCCGCCCGGGGCGGACACGTCGTGGTAGCGCGCGGCAAGCGTCGTTACCGCGTGGGTCAGGTCGTTGCTGAAGGCGGCGCGATCCGCCGCGGACCGGAAGCGGATCTCGGTGTCCAGCGACAGAGTCGATAGGCGTTTCTCGGTTTCCCGGGCCCGGCGGAGCAGTGCGCCGACCTCGCGCACGATGCGGGCGGCCAGGGTGATGAGATAGCCCGCCGAAAGGCGGTCCACCTCCCGGCCCGGGTCCGCGGCGACCGGACCCATCGCGCCCGGCGAGACGATGTAAGAAGAAGCAGTCGCGACCAGTAACCGTTCCGTCAGCCCACCCCATTTGCGTGTCCCCGCCACCCGTACCAACCCGTGCGCCTCCAGGGCGCGCAGGTGGTAGTTGACCTTCTGCCGCGCGAGTCCCAGACGCGTGGCAAGCGTCGCGGCGGAGGCGGGCTCAGCGAGTTCGGAAAGGAGCCGACTCCGGACGGGCTCCAGGGCAACCGCCGCGGCCGCCGGGTCCTCAATGACTTCCACGTCGAGCATGGCCTCATGCTAGGCTTGACAAATTTTTTTGTCAATGGCGGCACAGTCCACCTTTCCGAACTTGCCGCAGCTCCGCCACAACCGACCTCGCGACCCGTACCCTCCACAGCAACCGGCCGGAATGAAGGGGAAGACCCCCGGTTTCTCGTAAGAAACCGGGGGTCTTTGGCTTGAACGGGCCGGTCTCGCGGTCCCGGGCCTGTCACGCCGCCTGGGCGTGCTGCCGGAACGGGAGCAGGGCCGCGGCTTCCGGGCCGGTCTCCTCGACCGCCCACGGGAGTTCGCCGTCCGGCAGCTCGGGCACCCCGGCGTTCATGAGGACCGCCGCCATCCGCTCGACCTCGTCCCGCAGGGCGGCCAGATCGTCCGGGGCCGCCCGGTCGGCCCTGCCGGCCGGTTCCACCGTCCAGCCGGTCGACTCGAGTTCCGACGCCTCCGCCCGCGCGGCCCGGGCGTTCAGCTCCGCCTCCCGCCCGGCCGCCTCGATCAGCGCCCGGTGGAGTTCCTGATACCGCTCGTCGAGTCTGGCGAGGTCGGCGGCCGCGGCCGACCGGCGGTCATCGATCTCATCGAGCTTCTTGCGGAAGACCCGCTCCCACCGCTTCCGCATGACCTCCAGCCGCCGGGTCGCCCGGCCGGCCCCGGCCCCCTCGACCGCCCCGGCCGCCAGCTCCTCGGACACCATCGCCCGGGCCGCGTGGGCCATCAGCTCGGTGAGCACCTCGCGGCTCCGGCGGTCGAAGTCCGCCGCCGCCTCGACCAGCCGGCCGCGGTCGTCGGCCCACAGCCGGAGTTCGGCCCGCAGCCGGTCGTGCTCCTCCGCCCGGACCCGGTCCCACCGCCCGAAGGTGTCTTCCACCGTCGACTCGAAGTGCGTCAGGGCCTGCACGCGGCGGGCGTACTCGGCCTCGCGGAGCTCCCGCTCGGCGTGCCACCGCCGCCCGACGGCGGTCAGTTTCGACTGCCAGGCTTCGAGCTGGAGCCGGAGCCGCCAGAGGTCGTGGGCGTCTTCCCGGCGGCGGGCGTCGGCCCCGACCAGCCACTGGTCGCGGGCGTCGAGGTCTTCCTCCCGCCGCCGCAACCCGCGGGCGAGGTCCTCCATCTCCTCGACCGTCCGCCGCTCGGCGTCCTGCCACTGGGCCCGGGCGGTCGCGAGCTGAACGAACTGCTCGGCCAGCACCCGCCGCTGGTCGGCGAGGCCGGCCGCGTCCCGGTCGAGCCCCGCCTTGAGCGTCGCGAGCCCGGCCTTCTCCTGCGCCAGCTGCTGGTCGCGGGCGTCGAGGTCGGCGGCCCAGGTGGCCAGGTCGCGGTCGGCGGCCCGGTCGAGCGCGACCCGGAGGTCGGCGGCCGGGTCCGGTTCGGCGAGCGGGAGTGACGTGAGTAGTTCGGCCCGGAGCTGGTCCCGCTTCTGCTCCAGCTCGTCGACGACCGCCCGGGCGTGCTGGACGCGGGCTTCCAGCCCCGCCGCCTCCTCGCGCAGCCCGGCGGTGTCTTTCTCGAGCTTGCCCTTCGCCGCGGCGACGGCGGCTTCCCGACCGGCGAGGTCGGCGGCGCGGGCGGTCAGGGCGGCCTCCTGCTTCGCGAAGTAGTCGGTCGTCTCGGCCCACTCGGCGGACGCCCGCCGCCGCTGGCCTTCGAGCGCGGCCCACCCGTCGCGGAGCCGTTCGTTCTCCGCGGCGACGGCGGCGTAGAACTCCGACCGGGCGGTCCCGAACCGGGCGACTTCGGCGGAGAACTGCCCGCGGTCCTCGTCGAGCGCGGCCTGCCGGGTCTCGAGGTCCGCCCGCACGTCGGCCCATTTCTGCCGCACCCGCCGGGCGTACCGGTAGGCGAGCTGCTTCGTGCGGTTGCGGGCCCGGGCGGCCTCGTCGTGAAGCGCCCGGGCCTCGCGCTTCAGGCGGGCGACGTCCGCCCGGTCGGCGGCGAGGCGGTCGCGGTCGGCGTCCCGCTCGCGGCGGAACGCGGCCCGGGCGTCGGCGAGCGCCTGCTCCCGCTCCGCGACCTGCCGCTCCCGGGCGTCGAAAAGGTCGGCAATCTGGGAGGCTTCGGCGGGGAGATCGTCCCCGCCCGGGGTCGGTTCCGGGAAGTGTGCCACGGCCGCCTCTCTCGATACAGACGGGACAATCCGCAATCCTTATCGGCGCGCCCGGTCGCGGAATGTAATCGACTTGAACGGCAATTCGGATGGGGAAGGTGGGAGAAGGGGGCAAGATACGGAGGCGAAACGCGAGAGGACGGGAGGGGGTATTTCTCCCCCTCCCGCCCTCGTGTCTCCACCCGTCCTTACGCGTGCTGGTTGATCAGCCGGGCCAGTTCGGCCTCCGGGAGGACGCCGATCTCCTGGTGGACCGGGGCGTCGCTGCCCTTGAAGAACAGCAGCCGGGGGATGGTCATCACGTCGTACTTGACGGCGATATTGGGGTTCTCGTCGACGTTCAGCTTGCCGACCTTGACCTTCCCGGCGAACTGGTCGGCGAGGCGGTCGATGAGCGGGGACAGTTGCCGACACGGGCCGCACCACGGGGCCCAGAAGTCGGCCACCACGAGTGTCCCGCTGGTGACGTGTTCGGTCCAGTTCTCGGTGGTGAGTTCGATCACATTTGGGCTGGCCATAACATCTCCGCGAAATGGGTCGGCCGTCTGCCGGCCGCGGGCTCACATTCTAGTTCATTCTACTCACGAGAGAATACCGCACCAGGGGCCGCGCCTTACGAGGGTGGATCGGGGGATCGGGTCCGGAATCAGACCGCAAATTCGGTGAGGTGTCGGACTTCGGGCGGCTGGTCCGCATGGTTTTCACCCCAACGGGGTGAAAACCCGACGACCCAAGAGTTCGACAGCGCATCGTCATCTCACATCGTCCGCCCGAGCACCGCCGCGAGCTTGCGGAGCTGGTCGAGCAACTTCTCGGTGCCCGGGAAGTCGAGCGACTGGGCCCCGTCGGAAAGCGCCCGCTCCGGGTCCGGGTGGGTCTCGATCAGGAGCCCGTCCGCCCCTGCCGCCAACCCGGCCAGGGCCATCGCCGGGACGTACGCCCGCTTCCCCGTCCCGTGGCTCGGGTCCACGAACACCGGCAGGTGCGACAGGGCCTTCGCCGGCGGGATGACCGACAGGTCCAGCGTGTTCCGCGAGTGGTCCGCGAACGTCCGCACCCCCCGCTCGCACAGCATCACCTGGTAGTTCCCCCCGGCCATCACGTACTCGGCCGCCATCAGCCACTCCTCGAGCGTGGCGCTCATGCCCCGCTTCAAGAGCACCGGCCGGCGGCACCGCCCGACCCGCTTCAGGAGCGAGAAGTTCTGCATGTTCCGGGTGCCGATCTGGATGACGTCGGCCGCCTCCTCCACCGCCGCCGCGTACTCCGTGTCCATCAGCTCGGTCACGATCCCGATCCCGGTCTTCTCCCGGACCCGCTTGAGGATCGCCAGCCCCTCGACGCCCATCCCCTGGAACGCGTACGGGCTGGTCCGCGGCTTGAATGCCCCGGCCCGCATCAGCTTCACCCCGCGAGACAGCAGGAACTCGGCCGACCGGAACACCATCGCCTCGTTCTCGACCGAGCACGGGCCGGCGATCACCGTGAACGTCTTCGGCCCGACCTCGGCCTGCGGCAGCTTGACGACCGTGTCGTCCCGGTGCATCTCCCGGCTGGCGAGCTTGTACGGCTTGGTGACCCGGATGCACTCCTTCACCCCGGGCAGGACTTCGAGCACGCGCGCGTCCACGGCCCCGGTATTGCCGGTAATGGCGATGGCGGTCCGGGTCGGCCCGGGGAGCGAGTGCGGGGTGAGGTCGATCTGGCGGATCGAGTCGATCACCCGGGCGACCTGCTCGGGGGTGGCGTCCGACTGCATGACGACGAGCATGAGAACCTCTCGATGCAAAGCAGAATGCGGAATGCGGGACGAAGGCCCGATTCTTCTGTCTTCGATTCCGCGTTCCGCGGCGGAAGAATTCCGTATTTCTTTCGTGTCGCGTATTATACAGCGGGTCGGTTGTTCCCTTTCGAGGGCGGCATGAGCGGGCCGGGCGACGATCACCTGACCCGGGCACAGACCGAGCTCGGCGAGCCGGACGCGCTGTTCCACATCAGCCCCGGCTGGCTCCGGGCGAAGCTGGGAGTGGGCCTCGGGCTGGTCCTGGTCGGGGCCGTGGCCAACTACTGGTGGTGGGTCCACGGTCCGCAGAACCTCGGCCACGTCGTCGCCCATTTGCTCCTCTGGACCCCGGCCGTCGGAATTGCCCTGCTCGTCCACATGTACCGCCAGCGGGGGCTGTTCGTCCTCGTCTACCCGACCGGCCTGCTCCGCCTGCGGCGGGGCGAGGTCGATTCGTACCCGTGGGCCGAGGTCGCCGAGATCCGGCTGAAGGTCCAGCGGGCCGAGGCGGCCGAGATCCTCCACGACGCGGCCGGCAACCCGACCGCCTGCTGGCTCCCCGCCGAAGTCCCGGTCGTTCAGATCTGGAACGCCTGGCTGGCGGTCGACCGGGCGGACGGGACCTCGGCCAACTTCAGCCCGGCCCTGGCCGACTACGCCCGGCTCGCCGAGGAGGTCCAGCGGCGGACGTTCCCGGCGGCGTGGGCCGCGGCCTGGGGCCGGTTCCGGGCCGGGGAGACGGTCCCGTTCACCGACCTGGAAGCCACCCCGGCCGGGCTCCGGCACGCCGGGAAACTGCTCCACTGGCGGGAGGTCAAGGAGCTGACCGTCGCCCAGGGACGGCTGACTGTCAAGCAGGCCGGGCGGTGGCTCCCGTGGGCGATCAAGGACGTGAGCGTGATCCCGAACCCGCACGTCCTGTTCGCCCTGGTCGAGGAGGCCCGGAAGCTGCACGCGGCCCCAACAGGTCAACCGCACCCGGACGAAGCGGATCACGGGGCGGAAGACGGAGAATAGGCGTCGGCCCTGGACCCGGCGCGATGCCCTGCCCGCGGGGTGCCCGTCCAGCCCTTCGGGCTGAAAGCACCGGCCACCAACGCACGCGACCGGGGGGTCGACAGCGGGGCCTCGGGTCTCACGTCGCCGGCCTCGGACTCGAGACGTGAAATCGAAGGCCGCCGCCGGCGTCTACTTCTTGGCATACTCCGTCCAAATACACTGGCTAAGCCGTGCGCCCGGGTGGACTCATACGGTTCACCCGCCCCCTTTCTTGCTGACGTGAACCGGATGACCGCCGACGATCTCACCGCTCTCAACGACCAAATCGCGGCCATGGCACGGGCCGGCCTGCCCCTGGACCAGGGGCTCGAAGGGCTCGCCCGGGAAATGGGCCGCGGCCGTCTGCGGGACGTCACCGAGACCCTGGCCCGGGATCTCCGGGCCGGCATTCCGCTGCCGGACGCCCTGGCCCGGCAGACGGGCCGGATACCGCCCTACTACGCGAACCTGGTGACCGCCGGAATCCAGACCGGCCGCCTCCCCGAAGTCCTGACCACGCTTACGATGTACGCCCGGACGGTCGCGGCCACCCGGGCGACCGTGGTCGAGTCCCTGTTCTACCCGGCCGTGGTCCTCGTCCTCGGGCTCGTCCTGTTCGGTACGCTCGTCCTGCTGATCCTGCCCCAGTTCGACAAGATATTCCAGGATTTCGGGCTCCAGCTCCCGTTGTTCACCCAGCTGGTCATGTCGGTCGGCCGGCACCCGGTCGAGTTGATCTTTATCCCGGCGGGCGTCCTGCTCGGTGGGCTTGCCGTGGCCTGGGGGGCGGTCCGATTCACCCCCCGGGGGCGGCGGGTCTGGGCCCGTCTGGTCTACCTCATCCCCCTCGTCGGGCCCGTGATCCGTGCCGCCAGGCTGGCGGCGTTCTGCGACCTGCTCTGGATGCTGGTGGAGTACGGGCTGCCGCTCCCGACCGCGGTCCGGCTCGCCGGGGCGGCGTCGAGCGACCCGATCATGGCCGCCCGGGCGGTCGAGATCGAAGACCGGCTGGCCCAGGGGATGCCGCTGGCGGACGCGTTCCGGGGTCAGGGGCTGGTGCCCGAATGGGTGGCCTGGCTGGCCGCGTCCGGCGAGCGGCGCGGCGACCTCGCCGCCGCCCTGCGGGCGATCGGGACCGTCTACCGGCGGCAGGTCGAGGCCCGCTCGGTCGTACTCCGGACGGTCCTCCCCCCGTTCGTGGTCATCGCCACCGCCGGGTTCCTGACGGGCGTCTTCGCGATGGCCGTCATGATGCCGATGATCAAGCTGCTGGAAGGGTTGAGCAAGTAATGCGCGTGCGAGCTGCCCTCCCCACCCTCGGCGTATTCGCCCAGATCATCGGCGGGGTGATCCTGTTCGTGCTGTTGGAGTGGGTGTCGATTCCCGTCGGGATTGCGGGGCCCGGAAGTCTGCTCTTTTTCGTGATCAACGGGTGGGCACTCTACGCATTTTTCCGGTACCGGGAAGGCCGGCAGGATGAGCTCTATCAGGTGCTGCTCGCCGCGGTCGAACGGGAAGTCCCTCTCGCCCCCGCGCTGCGGTCGTACCTCCGCGACCAACCCCGGCTCCGTCCCGCCCGGGGCGTTCGGTTGGCTGCACGGGCCGGGATCGGCCTGATCTACATGCTGTTCCTCCCGCTCTACGTCTACTGCCGGCTGTGGATCGGGTGGCGGTCGTTCGACCGGTACGTGGCCGACCTCGCCGACCAACTGGAGGCGGGCGAGTCTCTGTCCGGTGCTCTCATGGCCGTGCCCGGTGTGGCGTGCCGGGAGGTCCGGCTGGCGGCCGAAGTGGGGGAGGCGACCGGGGCCCTCGGCGCGTGCCTGGCCGGGGCCAACCGGGAACGGTGGTCGGCCGCATGGCTGGAGGTGGCGCCCCGGCTCCTCTACCCGTTCCTCGTCCTCCTGTTCGTCTCCGCCATCACCACCTTCCTGATGATTGCGATCGTCCCCAAGTTCAAGAGGATCTTCGCCGAGTTCGGGGAACACCTGCCGGTCACGACCACGGTCCTGATCGACGCGTGGACGGCGGCGGAGGAGTTCCTCCCGCTCGTTCCCGTGGCGGCCCTCCTCGGGGTGGCCGCAGTCTCGGTCGTGGGCGTGAACGCCGGCGTGCGGTGGTACACCCCGCTGATCGGCCGGCTCTACCGGTGGGGGGTTCAGGGGGAAATCCTGCGGACGCTGGGCCGGCTCCTGGCGGCCGGCCAGACAGTCCCCCAGGCCCTCGGCTTTCTGGCGCGATCGGACGTCCTCCCCGGGGTGGTCCGGAGACGGCTAAACCGGGCGTCCGGGGCCGTGGAGGGCGGGGAGCCGCTGAATGATGCGCTCGCCCGCGCCGGGTTACTGCCGGAGCCCATGAGTCCGCTCGTCCGGACCTCCGAGCGGGTCGGGACTCTGCCCTGGGCGCTGGTGGAGTTGGGCGACCACCTGGCCGGCCGGGCCTTCCGGGTCGTCCGGCGGCTGTCGCTGGTGGTGGCGCCCGTACTGGTCGTCGTCGTCGGCTCGCTGGTCGGGTTCATCGCCCTCGGGATGTTCCTGCCGCTGATCCAACTCCTCACGAGGTTGAGCGAATGACCGGGCGATCGCTCCTCGATCGGCCCGGCGGCCGGGGCGGCCGCCGCGGGTTCACACTGGGGGAGTGTGCCATCGCGCTGGCGGCGCTGGCCACGATTTCGGTGATGGTCGCCGAGCTGGCCACGCGGATGCTGTCGGACCGGGCCCGGATCGAGGCCCGGGCGGAAGGCACGCAGGTCGGCGCGAACATCCTCGAACAGGCCTGGGCGCTCTCCTGGGACGGGCTCACCTCCGAATGGGCCGGCGGCCGGAAAGTGCCCGACCATGTCCTCCAACGCTGGCCGGATGCGAGGCTGGCCGTGCGGGTCGAGGCGGAGCCGAACCGCCCGCGGGTCAAGCGGGTCACGGTCGAGCTGCGGTGGGGAGACGACAGGCCGACGTCGTGGCCGCCGGTGGTGTTGACCGCCCTGTTCGCGGCCCGGACCGCGGGGGGTGGCTCGTGATCCTCGACCGGTCCAACCAGAAGCAAGGCCGGCGGGCCGGGTTCACCTTGCTCGAGATGGTGGTCGTGATGTGGGCGCTGGGTATGGCCCTGGCCCTCGGGACGGCGCTGATCGTTACCGCCCAGAGGGCGGCCGTGATGGGAGAAGTAGCCTCGGAACGTCTCACCTCGCGGGCCGAGCTGGCCCGGCAGTTCCGCGACGACGTGTCCGGGGCCGAAGCCGCCCCGGAGAAGCTGGGGGACGTCCTTGCCGGGCCGACGTGCCTGATCCTCCGGATGCCGGGCGGGTCGACGGTGGTGTACCGGCGGGAGGCCGACGCGCTGGACCGGGTCGAGCGGATCGGCGGCCGGGAGGCGGTCCGGCGGATCCCGCTCGGCCGGGCCGATACCAGGACCGAGTTCGTTCGCCCGGGTGGCGGGTCCGGTGTCGTCACTCTGCGGGTCACAGAGCCGAGAGAGCACGGCCCCGGGAGGGTCTCGGAATTGTCGGCCGCACTTGGAGGGAATCTGCGATGACCGGATCGCGGCTGCGGTCGTCATCCCGGTCCGGGGCGGCGGCCGTCTGGGTGCTCGTCGTGCTGGCGGTCGTGTCCGGCCTGTCGATGGCCGCGGCAGCCCGGCTCGGATACGCCCGCAAGCAGGTGGAGAGTTATCGGAACCGGGCCCAGGCCGAGTGGCTGGCCCGGTCGGGATACGAGCTGGCGGTCGGCCGGCTACTGGCCGACCCGGAGTATTCGGGTGAGAAGGTCTCACCCATCCCCGAGGGGGAAATCACGATCGTCGTCCGGAAGCACCTCAAGAAAGAGAGCGTGTTTCAGGTCGAGTGCGAGGCCCGGTATCGCGCCGGCCCGGACGCGGTCGTCCACACCATCCGCCGCGCGCTCAAACGGCACACGAGCCCGCAAGGAGTCCGGATCGAAACCGTGCCCGACGAGCCGTGAGGAGCCTCACACCGATTGAGCCGCACGATAAACGCAGAGAAAGCACGATCAAGACACAAGAATGCAAACAGGAAAGTAGAGAGACGATAATTATATTTATCTAGTTAATGATTTTATTTTGTGCTTTTTTGCGGCCATTCTCTTGATTCTCAATCGTGCTTTCTCTGCGTTTATCGTGCGGCTCTCTCCGGTGAATCACTTCGGGCTCCGGAGGGCCTCCAGTTCCTCCACGGTCCGCGGCCAGTCTCCCTTCAACAACCGCGACAGGGCCCGGTCGGCCAGCACCTTGCCGTCGGTCTGGCAGTGCGGGCAGTAGTTCGTCTCGTTCTCGGCGTAAACGATCCGCTGCACCGGGGTCCCGCAGACCGGGCACGGCTGCCGGAACCGCCCGTGGACGGCCATCTCCGGCCGGAACGCGGTCACCTTTTCGGGGAACCCGTCCCCGGCCTCTGCGAGGAGCCGATCCACCCACTCGCGCAG
Source organism: Gemmataceae bacterium (assembly GCA_028288765.1). GTDB lineage: Bacteria > Planctomycetota > Planctomycetia > Gemmatales > Gemmataceae > Urbifossiella. Next base: position 20,760 of record JAQGHQ010000299.1, read on the forward strand.
GGTCCCGCACGCCGCCTCGTAGAGCCGATCCGCCTCGGCGTCGGTCAGCCGGGTGGTCCAGGTGAGCGGCGACAACCCGGCCCGGTGCAAGATCTCGTCCGAATAGGCGTTGCCGATCCCGCTGAACAGGTGCGGGTCGGTGAGCGCCCGCTTCAGCGTGTGGTTATGGGCGCGGAGGACCTCCCGGAACGCGGCCGGGTCGGCGTCGAGGACCTCCAGCCCGCCGGGCTGGTGCCGGGCCAGTTCGGCCTCGCCCCGGACCACGTGCAGGGAGGCCCGTCGCTTCGTGCCGGCCTCGGTGAGCACCAGGGCGCCGTCGGGGAAGTCGAACACGGCTAGCCCGACCTTGCCCGGCGGCTTTGCCCCGGGCGGCTTCCAGTGCAGCCGGCCGGCAATCATGAGGTGCAGGACGAGGAACAGGTCGTCGTCCAGTTCGAACACGATCCGCTTGCCCAGCCGGCGGAGGCCGCGGACGGTCTTTCCGTGAACCGCATCGAGCGGCGGGTCGAAGGTCCGGACGAGGAACGGGTGGGCCACCCGCACCCGCTCCAGGGTCCGCCGGGCGACCCGGCGGTGGAGGCAGTCCAGGTAGACGACGATGTCGGGCAGTTCGGGCATGAGGGCGGTGACCGAGGGAATGGGGCCGGCCCCATTCTAACCGACGTGATCGGACTCGCCACCGGCGACGGTCCGCGATTGCCCCGGGTCGGTCGGCCTCTTATGCTGCCCGTGCGGCCGGTAGCGTCGATGTGGCTCGAAGGACCGCGCAAGTAACCCCAGTGTTCGATTGCGCCGACGGAATGAATCTGATGGTAGGCGAAGTAGAGGCGGCCGGATGGCGGTAGACAACCCAAACGTGATCGACTTCATCGGCACCGCTCAGAGCAGTGGGCAGGTGGCTCTGACCATCGCGGACCATCTGCCGTGGGACGAAGCCAACGAGCACTTGGGCATCCTCCAAGCGAAGATCAACCGTTACCTGGAGTTCATCGAGAGCGGACAACTGGCAGAAGAGTACCCAAATGCCAAGCCGGGAGTTCTCGTCCGGATCGAAGTAGTATGTAAGTACCAACCGTCGCGCGGTGGGGAGCGGTTCTTGGATCTGGCACGGAGAGAGATTAAGACGGCAGGGTGGGGATTCTCCTGGAGCGTTCCAACCCCCACGGTAGTCATGCATGACCTTCGACCGCGGGTGTGATCTGAGTCCAAAACCTGACCAGCTGGGGGTCCTCGTGAAGGTGCTCCGGAACACCGTGTTCGTCCTGCTGATGATCTTCGGCATCCCGGCCCTGATCGCTTTGCCGTTCCTGCTGTCCGGGTTCATCGGCCGGATGTAGCTCAGAAGTCGGAGGTCAGACCTCCGACCTCCCACCCCCGGGAACACCCCCGACCGCCGTTCCCGGGAGCGGGAATTGGTGAACTCGGTTCACTTTTCGCGGTTCGCCTGCTTGCCGCGGGCAGTCGTAACCCCGTACCGTTTCCCTGTCCCCCGATGAACCGGGCCGGCCGTGGTGCGCCGGCCGGTCGTCTGCGTCAACCGCCTATCGGCAAGAGGCGAGGATTTGGCCGCCATCTTCCCGCGAACGATCGACGCCCAGCTCCGCCAGGCCGCGGTCGGCGTGGTCGTCGGGGTCGGGCTGGTCGTCGTCGGGTGGTACTACTACGCCCTCCCGAGCTACACCCGGGTCGGGTACCAGCCGGAACAGCCGGTGGCGTTCTCCCACGAGCAGCACGTCGGCCAGCTCGGGCTCGACTGTACGTACTGCCACCAGCACGTGTTCGACTCCCCGCACGCGACCGTCCCCGCCGCCCAGACGTGCATGAACTGCCACAACCCGAAGAAGGCGAACGTGAAGGGTGCCAGCCCGCTCCTCGCCCCGGTCCGGGCTGGCTTCGACACCGGCCAGCCGGTCGGCTGGAAGCGGGTCCACAAGCTCCCGGAGTATGCGTACTTCAACCACGCGGTCCACGTGAACAAGGGCGTGTCGTGCGTCTCGTGCCACGGGCAGGTGAACGAGATGAAGGTGGTCGCCCACGACCAGCCGTTGAGCATGGGCTGGTGCCTGAAGTGCCACAATGACCCGGGCAAGAGTCTCCGGCCGGCGACCGAGGTGACCAACCTGACCTGGGCCCCGGACGCCGGCCAGACCCGTGAGGAGGTCGGGAAGGCGATCCAGAAGGACTTGCAGGTCAACCCGCCGATGAACTGCCAGAGCTGTCACCGATGAGAAACCCCTCCCCCGGCCCCTCCCCTAAGCAGGGAGGGGAGAAAAACCCGGATTTTGCTCCCCCTTCCCTCCCAGGGAAGGGGGTTGGGGGGTTAGGTTCCCCCGCCAAGGACTACTGGCGAAGCCTGGAGGACCTGGCCGACACGCCGGAGTTCCGGGCGTTCGCGCGGGAGGAGTTCCCGGGGTTCGTCAACGTCTACGAGAGTCTCGGCGAAGCGGAACTGAAAGGCGATGACGCGGCGGGGCTGGACCGACGGAAGTTCCTGGCCCTGTCGGCCGCCGCCCTCGGGCTCGCGGGGCTGGCCGGGTGTCGCCGTCCGGAAATCCAGATCCTCCCGTACTCCGCTACCCCCGCGGACCAGGTCGGGCACGTCGTCCCGGGCAAGCCCGCCTTCTACGCCACCAGCATCCCGCGGCCCGGCGGGGCGCTGCCGGTTCTGGTCGAGAGCCACGAGGGGCGGCCGACCAAGATCGAGGGCAACCCGGTGCATCCGTGCAGCCGGGGGGCGACGGACGCCCACGCCCAGGCAACAGTGCTGGACCTCTACAGCCCCGACCGGGTGATGTCGGACAAGTACCCCGGGGTGATGGAGAAGGGCATCGCCCGACGGTGGGAGGACTTCGACACCTTCGCCCGGGCTGAGGCCGATCGGCTCATCAAGGAACAGGGGAAGGGGTTCTACGTCCTCGCCGAGGAGCTGAACTCGCCGTCGGTCCGGCTGATCCGGGCGCACATGAAGAGTGTGATGCCGGAGGCGAGCTGGCACACCTACGAGCCGATCGACTACTCCGAGATCCGTAAGGGGGCCGAGATCGCCATCGGGGCGAAACTCGCCGTCCGGTACAACCTCGACAAGGCCGAGCGAATCCTGACGCTCGACAGCGACTTCCTCGGCCTCGACCCGGAGCAGATCCACAACAGCCGGGGGTTCGCCGCGAGGCGGAAAGTCGACGCGCCGACGGACCGGATGAGCCGGCTGTACGCGGTCGAAAGCACCTACACCGTGACCGGCACGATGGCCGACCACCGGCTGGCGCTTCCGTCGGCGCGGATCGGCGGGTTCCTCGCGGCCGTGGCCACGGAGCTGGCGTCTGTCCACAAGTCGAGGCTGAAGAGGACGGGGAGCATCCCGGCGCAGGTAGCCGGTATCACGGCCCCGGCCGAGCTGCCCGGGAAGTGGGTGGCGGCGGTCGCGAAGGACCTCGCCGAGAACGCCGGGAAGAGTGTCGTCCTCGTCGGCTACCGGCAACCGGCATGGGTTCACGCGCTCGCCCACGCGGTCAACGACTCCCTGGGAAACATCGACGCCGGGGTGGTCGAGTTCCGCGACCCGCCGCCCGAGACGGCCGACAAGGGCATCGCGGAGCTGGTCAAGGACATCGCCGCCGACAAGGTCGGGACGCTATTCGTCATCGGCGGGAACCCGGCCCTCAACGCCCCGGCCGACCTCAATTTCAAGGCCGCGCTCCAGAAGGTGACCCGGAAGGTCAGGCTCGGGCTCTTCCACGACCACACGTCGGAGCTGTGCGACTGGCACCTGCCGCTCGCGCACGACCTCGAAGGCTGGGGCGACGCGGAAGCCGTCGACGGTACGCTCTGCTGTGTGCAGCCGCTGATCGCCCCGCTGAACGGCGCGCCGGCGGCCGATGCGATGTCCGACGTCGCCCCCCCGCCCCGCGGCGGCCGGACCGTCCTCGAAGTGCTGACGCTCCTCACGCAGTTCGTCTTCCCCGACGCCGACGCGAAGACGAACCTACCGACCACCTCGTACTCGATCGCCAGGACGAAGGCTTACGAGCTGGTGCGGCGGGCATTCGCCGACCGGGCCGGCATCGAGCAGGCCAGCCCGACGTTCGACACCGAGTTGAACCGCTACAAACAGCTCGGCTTCCTCCCGGCGGACAGGGACAAGACCGGCCGCAAGCCGAGGCCGGCCGCCGAGGTGAAGCTCGACGCCGGGCGGGTCGGGGGGGAGCTGGCGAAGGTTCAGCTGCCGCCGGCGCCGGCGCGGGACGCGGTCGAGGTCGGGTTCGTCCCGAGCTATTCGGTGTATGACGGTCGGTTCGCCATGAACCCGTGGCTGCAAGAGCTGCCCGACCCGATCACGAAACTCGTCTGGGACAACGCCGCCCTCATCAGCCCGAAGTCGGCGGCGGAGCTCAAGCTGAAGACCGGCGACGGGGTGAAGCTGACGGTCGGCGGGGCGGCGGTCGAAATCCCGGTGTTCGTGCTGCCCGGTCAGGCCGACTGGGCGGTGACGCTGCCGTTCGGTCAGCCGGGGGAGATGCGGATCGGCCGGGTGCCCGAGGGCGGCGGGACGAATGTCTTCCCGGTCCGCCGGTCGGACGCCCTGCACTTCGCCGGCGGGTGCAAGCTCGAATCGACCGGCCGAGCGTTCGACCTCGTCACAACGCAGGAGCACGGGGTCATCCCCGAGGGGCGGGAGATTATCAAGGAATACGCCCTGGCGGACTACCCGAAGCCCCAGGCCGAGCACACGCACGGGCACGAAACCGGCGCCGAGCGCGAGCCCAAAATCGGGCTCGCGCCGACAGAGCTGCCGCACGAGAAGGACATCAAGAAGGGGTATCAGGGGGCATACGGGAACCCGCAGCAGCCGCGGGGCCCGGCCCGGCAGAAGCAGGAGCGGTTCCCGCTCGACCTCGCCCGCCCGGAACTGCTCGACAGCCAGTTTCAGTGGGGCATGGTGATCGATCTGAACGCCTGCACTGGGTGCTCGGCGTGCATGATCGCGTGCCAGAGCGAGAACAACATCCCGGTGGTCGGGAAGGCCGAGGTGAAGCGGAACCGGGAAATGCACTGGATCCGCATCGACCGGTACTTCACCGCCGGCCCGGACGAGCCGCGGGTCGTCTCGCAGCCGGTGGCGTGCGTCCATTGCGAGCAGGCCCCGTGCGAGCAGGTCTGCCCGGTGAACGCGGCGGTCCACAGCCCGGAGGGGCTGAACGTGCAGGTGTACAACCGGTGCATCGGCACCCGGTACTGCGCGAACGCCTGCCCGTACAAGGTCCGCCGGTTCAACTGGTTCGACTTCAACAAACGGCCGCTCGACCAGCTCCGGGTGCCGACCCCGTTCGCCGACGGCGGGGCGTCGCTCACCCACACCCTGCTGCCCGAAACCTTGAAGATGCAGAAGAACCCCGACGTGACGGTGCGGATGCGCGGGGTGATGGAAAAGTGTACGTACTGCGTGCAGCGGCTGGAGCGGGCGAAGTATGGGGCGAAGATCGCGGCCACGGAGGTGGCCCAGGGGCGGAAGGTGATCGGGGTCGACGCCGCCTTCAAGCCGGACGGCCCGCCGTCGGCGTACCGCAAGCCCGCGGACCCGCGGGCGGCCGGGTACGACCTCGACGCGAAGGGTCGGGTGATCGTCCCGGACGGGATGGTGACCACGGCGTGCGCGGCGGCCTGCCCGACGCAGGCGATCGTGTTCGGGAACGCCCTCGACCCGACCAGTTTGGTAGCGAAGCAGAAGGCGAAGGAGGCCGAGTACCTCCTGCTCGGCGAGCTGAACACGAAGCCGCGGACGAGCTACCTCCCGCGGGTCCGGAACCCGAACCCGGAGCTGGCGGGTTGAGTGTGGTCCGCGAGAGAATGAGGAGAAACGCCTACCGGTCGGACACGCCCACCGAGAACCGCCTTCGCCCGCCCAGGGTTTCCACCCTGGGCTACACGCGAGCGCCCCTCCGGGGCTCAAAACCCGACGGGGGCGGCCGGTCTTGGTAGCCGCGGAGCGGCGGCCGTGTGTAGCCCAGGGTGGAAACCCTGGGCGGGCGAACCCGGACAGACGGCCGGCGAATACCTGACCGCCCGCCAGATCGAATGTAGGAGATACCCAGGCGTGCTGCACGAGAAGGCCCACGAGACGCACGAGACCGCCGGGGCGAACGAGCCGCTGCACACGCGGTTCGCCGACCCGCTCCCGCGCATCCCGCTCGTCTGGGGCCCGGCCACCTTCGCGACGCTCGACGACCAGATCGCCGGGGTCACCGAGCGGCCGCAGCCGGGGTGGTGGTGGCCGGCCCTCCTGGTCACGTCCGCGGTCCTGGTCGGGGGGGTGATCGCGGCCACGTACCTGATCTCGACCGGGGTCGGGGTGTGGGGGTCGAACAACCCGGTGAACTGGGCGTTCGATATCACCAACTTCGTGTTCTGGATCGGCATCGGGCACGCCGGCACGCTGATCTCGGCCATCCTCTTCCTGTTCCGGCAGAAGTGGCGGACGAGCATCAACCGGTTCAGCGAGGCGATGACCATCTTCGCGGTCATCTGCGCCGGGGTCTACCCGGGCATCCACGTCGGCCGGTTCTGGTACGCGTGGTTCATGTTCCCGCTCCCGAACGCGAACCACATCTGGCCGAACTTCCGGTCGGCCCTGCTCTGGGACCTGTTCGCGGTCAGCACGTACTTCACGATCTCGCTGATCTTTTGGTACGTCGGGCTGATCCCGGACCTGGCGACCCTCCGCGACCGGGCGAAGAGCCGGGCCCGGCAACGGATCTTCGGCTTCCTCGCCCTCGGCTGGCGCGGGAGCACCCGGCACTGGCGGCACTACGAGGTCGCGTACCTGATGCTCGCCGGGCTGAGCACGCCCCTGGTGCTCAGCGTCCACTCGGTCGTATCGTTCGACTTCGCCACGTCGGTCATCCCGGGCTGGCACACGACCATCTTCCCGCCGTACTTCGTCGCCGGGGCGATCTTCGGCGGGTTCGCGATGGTGCTCCAGTGCATGATCCCGGCCCGGGCCGTGTACAAGCTCGAGAATCTAGTCACGATCAAGCACATCGACGTGATGTGCAAGTTCATCCTCGCGACCGGGACGCTCGTGGGGTACGCCTACTGCATGGAGCTGTTCGTCGCGTGGTACTCGGGCAACCCGAACGAGTGGCAGACGTTCCAGGACCGGGCGTTCGGGGGCGACTACACCTGGGCGTACTGGACGATGATGACCTGCAACCTGTTCGTCCCCCAGGTGTTCTGGGTCCGGTGGTGCCGGCAGACCCCGTGGTTCGTGCTGATCGTGGTCACGTTCGTGAACGTCGGGATGTGGTACGAGCGGTTCGTCATCATCGTGCAGTCGCTGCACCACGACTTCCTCCCGGGGTCGTGGGGCCGGTTCTACCCGACCTGGGTCGACTGGCTCCAGATGGTCGGCGACTTCGGGCTGTTCTTCACGCTCACGCTCGTGTTCCTGCGGTACCTGCCGATGATCGCCATCGCCGAGGTGAAGGGCGTGCTCGGGATGGCGAACCCGTACCACACCCCCGTCCCGGACGCCGAGTACCTGAAGGCGAACGGCCGATACCCGACGCAGGACCACGAGCGCGCCGCCGCGTTCGGCCCGCCGTCGAACGCCCCGCGAGCCGTGCCGGCGTCTCCCGAGCCGGTGCCGGCGTTCATCGCGTCGCCCGGCGGGACGGGCAAGCCGTGGGGCGTGGTGGCCGAGTTCGCCAACCCGCACGACCTGCTCGTCGCCGTCCGCCGGGCGCGGGACGCCGGCTATCAGCAGATCGATGCGTGGACCCCGTACCCGGTCCACGGGATGATCACGGCCATCGGGCGATATCGCAGCCGGCTCCCGCTGTTCACCCTGGCCGGCGGGCTGACCGGCCTCGCCGCCGCGGCGACCATGCAGTTCTACCTGAGTGCGTACTACTACCCGATCATCGTCGGCGGGAAGGAGTACCGCAGCTGGGAGGCGTTCGTCCCGATCTTCTTTGAGATGACGGTGCTGTTCGCGGGCTTCTTCACGCTCTTCAGCCTGATCGGGCTGTGCGGGCTGCCGAAATTGTTCCACCCGGTCGACAACCACCCGACGTTCAAGCGGTCCTCGCTCGGCGGGTTCCTGCTGACCGTCGAGGCCACGGACCCGAAGTTCGACCCGGACGGCACCCGGGCGTTCCTCGAAGAGCTCGGCGGGAAGCACGTGGCGGTGGTGGAGGGGTAATAAATCGTGTTTGGTGTTTCGTGTTTGGTGTTTCGCTTTGGGCGATCGTTTTACACGACATAGCCCCAGCAGGAACGCTACACCAAACACGAAACACCAAACACGAAACGCCAAACACGAATGTACGACGTCGATCCGAACCTGTTCATGAACTGGGTGGTCGGGATCATCCTGGCCGTGGGGGCGCTGCTCCTCGTGGTCACCCTGGTCGCGTCCGCCGTCCGCGGGCGGTCGGGGCGGACGATGTCGTACCTGTACATGCTCACCACTCTGTTCCTGTGTTTCGGGGTGGTGGTCGCGGTACTTGGATTCCGTGGTCAGCACAGCGGCGCGCGGCCGTGGCACATCTTCCTCGACATGAAGTACCAGCCGAAGTACACCGCCCAGGGCGAGAGCGTGTTCTTCGCCGACGGCCGGGCGATGCGCCCGCCGCCGGAAAATACCATCCCGTTCGACGGGACCGACTACGCCGCCGACGCCGGGTTCCACCCCGGCCCGAAGGCCGACTTCCTGAAGGCCGACCTGCGGTACTACCAGGGGATCGCCGACCCGGCCGCGAAGGAGACCCGCGACGGCGCGACGCTCCCGAAAGAGCCGGGGTGGAAGGACGGGCAGATGGTCGAGACGTACTTCGTCGCCCGGATTCCGGACACGGCGGTCGGTGCGGCCGGCGGCTGGGAGCCGCTCGTGAAGCACGGCCGGCAGCAGTTCAACGTCCACTGCGCGGCCTGCCACGGCGCGAGCGGCCGGGGCGGCGCCGGGACCGACGCGCACGGGATCGTTGGGGCATACGGGCTGTCGGTCGCCCCGGCCGACGTGACCGGGGTGACGTTCCAGTCGCAGCCGGACGGGCAGCTGTTCAACACGATCACGAACGGGAAGGGGGCGATGCCGGCATACGCCCCCCAGGTGAAGGTGCAGGACCGGTGGGCGGTCGTGTCGTACCTCCGGGTGCTGCAATACGCCCGCGCGACGCCGGGGGCGGTGGGGAAGAAATAGTAGAGTTGGCACCGCCCACCATCATGGGCTGATGGACCCGACGGTGGGCGATGCCCGCCCTACAAGATCTGGCCGAGGCGATTCGTTTCGATGACTACCGCGACCACCACCGACGGGCCCGCCAACGGCCCGCCTCTCACCTACCCGCCCGGGCTGCCGGACGACGTGGCCCCGATGGGCGAGAAGGCGGCGGGGACAGTCCGCATGCTCCTGGTCGTGCTCGGGGTCGCCGGGGTGGTGCTGATCGCCGGCGCGGTCGTCGCCCCCCGGCAGTTCTTCCACTCGTACCTGTTCGGCTACGTGCTCGCCCTCGACGTCACACTCGGGGCGCTGTTCTGGGTGCTGATCCACCACGTCGCCGACGCCGGGTGGTCGGTCGGGCTGCGGCGGGTGTTCGAGAACATCACCCGGGCGCTCCCCCCGCTCGCCCTGCTGTTCTTCCCCGTGGTGATCGGGATCTACTCCGGGAACCTGCACGCGTGGTACGAGTTCATCGCGCAACCCGAGCCCCCGGCCGGCAGCCACGAACTCCACCAGTGGCACGTCAAGCATCTGTACTACGCCGCCCCGTTCTTCCTCCTGCGGATCGCCATCTACTTCGGCGTCTGGATCGCGTACGCGACGGCGATGCGGCGGTGGTCGGCTCGGCAAGACGAGGTCGGCGGGGCCGGGCTCACGCGGACGATGCAGTGGTGGGCCCCGTCCGGCGTGCTGCTCCTCGGGCTGACCGCCACGTTCTTCGCGTTCGACCTGCTGATGAGCCTCCAGTACAGCTGGTTCAGCACGATCTTCGGCGTGTACTTCTGGGCCGGGGGGATCCGCGGGTCCCTGTCGATGGGGGTGCTGCTCGTGCTGGCCCTTCGGGCCGGCGGGTACCTCCGCCACACGATCACGATGGAGCACCTGCACGACGCCGCCAAGCTGATGTTCGGGTTCACCGTGTTCTGGGCGTACATCGCGTTCAGCCAGTACTTCCTGATCTGGTACGGGAACGTGCCGGAGGAGACGCAGTTCTACCTGCTGCGGCGGAACGGGGCGTGGTACGAGGCGTCGATCCTGCTCCCGGTCGTGAACTTCGCGGTCCCGTTCTTTCTGCTCCTGCCGCGGGCGAACAAGCGGAACCCGGTCACCCTGGCGGTCGCGGCCGGGTGGATCCTGCTGACGCACGCATTCGACCTGTACTGGCAGGTCCTGCCGGTGCTGCACCAGGACACGGTCCACGTCCACTGGCTCGACGTGGCCGCCCCGGTGTTCATGCTCGCGGTGGTCGTATTGTCTGCCGTGTGGGGGTTCCGGCAGGTGCCGCTGATCCCGGTCCGCGACGCCCGGCTGAACGAGACGATCGGGTACGAGAACGAGACGCCGTAAGTTAGTGGGCAGTGGGCAGTAAGGTCCGATTTTCAGCCTGAAGGGCTGACAGCGTTTAGCCCAGGGCAACGCCCTGGGCGCAGAGTGACAGAGCCGCACCGAGGACCGAGGAATGACCGACCCGCCCGACCCGCCGCCGCCCGAGTTCCCGTTCGGGACGGCGATTGCCACCCTGGTGACGCTGTTCCTGTTCTTCGGACTCGTGCTCGTCGCGTACTATTCCCCAAACTACCTCGGGGACGTGAAGGGTGAGCCGAAGACGGACCCGGCCACGAAATTGAAGGAAGTCCAGGCCCGGAACCAGGCGGTCCTGGAAGGGACCGACCCGTCGGCGAAGATGTCGGTCGGGCAGGCGACGGCCGAGGTCCTGGCCCACGCGGACAAGACCAAGGACGGGAAGAACAAGTACGGACATCTGCCGTTCCCGGCCGAGCCGAAACCGGCGGCGCCGGAGAAGAAGTAACGTGTGGAAGACAAGGAACCCGGTTTATCGGAGAAACCGGGTTCCCGACCCCGCCAGGAGAGTTCGCCGTGAGCCCCACCGACTTCGCCGTCCTGGCCACCGTTGTTGGGTCGATCGTGCTGTTCGGCGGGGCCGCCGCGCTGGCCCTCGGGTGGGCGTTCCGCGACGGCCAGTTCGATAACTTCGAGCAGGGGGCGCGATCGATCTTCGGCTCGGACGAGCCGATCGGCGAGCCGACCGATGCGTTCCCGGGCGACTGAGCGGACGGCCCGGAGAGGCTGTCTGGTCTTGTGGCACAGGTCTCCAGACCTGTGTAGCTGCACAGGTCTGGAGACCTGTGCCACACATCCAAACCAGATAGCCTCAGCCGAAGCATGGACGAGGGCGGTCCGGGCTGGCGTACGAGTTGATGAGCAGGTGCGGGCGGGACGCCCGCGGTCCACAGACGGCGGAGACTGACCCGACATGGCCCCGACGACCCCGATGACCGAGCCGGAGCGCGAGCGGTCCGCCCGCGAGCGGCGGGCGATCGACAGTTCCTGCCGGGTCCCGGTCCTGTACTTCGCGGCCAGCGCCGTGTTCTGGCTGCTGGCCGGGTCGGCCCTGGCCGTGATCGCCTCGGTCAAGCTGCACAGCCCGTACTTCCTCACCGGCAGCCCGGAGTTCACCTTCGGCCGGGTCCGGATGGCCCACCTCCAGGCGGTCGGGCTCGGGTGGGCGGGGATGGCGGTCATGGCCGCGGCCGTCTGGCTGATGTGCCGGCTGTCCCGGGTCGGGCTGATCTACCCGAAGCTGCTCGTGTTCGCCGGCACCCTGTGGAACGTCGGGATGGTGCTGGACGTGCTCGGCATCCTGTTCGGGGACGGGCAGTCGGTCGAGTGGCTGGACGCCCCGCGGTACGTCCCGCCGTTCCTCGTCGCCGGGCTCGGGATCGTGTCGGCGTGGACGGTGGCCACCTTCCGCCGCCGCCGCGAGCGGCACGTGTACGTCACCCAGTGGTACGTCCTGGCGGCCGTGTTCTGGCTCCCGTGGCTGTACACCGTCGCGGTCCTGATGATCTTCTGGATGCCCGCGACCGGGGTCGTCCAGCCGGTCGTGAACTGGTGGTTCGGGCACAACTACCTGGGGCTGTGGATGACCCCGGTGGCCGTCGGGGCGGCGTACTACATCATCCCGAAGGTGATCGGCCGGCCGATCCACAGCTACTACCTGAGCATCCTCGGGTTCTGGTCGCTCGCCCTGTTCTACTCGTGGGCCGGGATGCACCACCTGATCGGCGGGCCCCTCCCGGTCTGGCTGGTCACCGCCTCGGTGGTCGGGAGCATGATGATGTTCATCCCGGTGATCGCGGTCGCGATCAACCACCACATGACGATGCTCGGGAGCTTCCACCGGCTGCGGTACAGCCCGGCCCTGCGGTTCACCGTGTTCGGGGCGATCACGTACACCGCGGTCAGCTTCCAGGGGGCGGTCGAGTCGCTCCGGGACTTCAGCGAGGTCGCCCACTTCACGCACTACACGGTGGCCCACGCCCACCTCGGGGCGTACGGGTTCTTCACCATGATCATGTTCGGCCTGTTCTACTACATGGTCCCCCGGCTCACCGGCCGGGAGTGGGCCAGCCCGGGCCTGATCCGGGTCCACTTCTGGTCCTCCGCGGTCGGGATCACCATCTACTTCGTGGCCCTGTCGATCGCCGGGTGGTGGCAGGGGCGGATGCTGAACGATCCGAACGTCCCGTTCGCGAACATCGTCCGGTACGTGACCCCGTTCCTGGCTATCCGGTCCTACATCGCCGGGCCATTGATGACCGTCGGGCACGTGTCGTTCGCCATCCTGTTGACGGCGAACCTGATGGGCTGGGGCCGGCAGCGGACCGGCGGGCCGACGTACTTCGTCGAGCCGGCCACCGGCACGGCCGGCGGCCCGCGAGAACTGGCCGCGGCGGGGCGGTGAAACCCCTCCCCCAGGCCCCTCCCCTAAAAAGGGAGGGGAGAAAGACGGTTCGGTTCCTGCTCCCCCTTCCTTCCCAGGGAAGGGGGTTGGGGGGTTAGGTTCTTCGGAGCTGACATGGACCGCGGGATGGTGATCTTCGTCGGCGCGCTGCTGACGTTCTCGTCGAGCTGGCTCGGGCTGGTGCTGTACCCGTACTGGCAGCTCCAGAACGAGCAGCCCTATGCGAAGAGCCCGGGCGACGACCCGTACCCCCGGCCGCTCGCCGGCCAGGCCCTCGCCGGGGTGCGGGTGTACCAGGCGAACGGGTGCCTGTACTGCCACAGCCAGCAGGTCCGGAGTGAGAAGTTCGGGAACTGGTGGGAAGACGGGCAGATGAAGACCGGGGCGGACATCAAGCGGGGCTGGGGCGCCCGCCGGACCGTCTCCCGCGACTACCTCTATGACCGGCCGACCATGCTCGGGACCATGCGGACCGGCCCGGACCTGGCCAATGTCGGGGCCCGGTACGCCGAGCCGTGGCAGCACAACCACACGTTCAACCCCCGGGCCGTCAACTCGTGGAGCGTCATGCCGTCGTTCGCCTTCCTCTACGCCCGCGAGAAGGTGGTCGGCGGGCAGAAGGCGGCGAAGGCCCTCAAGCTCGGCCGCGAGTGGACGGTCGACCCCGGATACCGCTGGCGGCCGACGGACCGGCAGTGGGAGGCGATCCTCGCCGCCCGGGGCACCGCGATCCGGCAGGCGCATCTCGCCGGGGCCGTAGCCCGGGTCGACCCGGACTCGCCGGCCGGCCGGGCGGAGCTGCTCGAGTTCTGGCTGACCACCGAGGAGGAGGACTACCAGGTCGTCCCGACTACCGCCGCGGACGCCCTGGTCGCGTACCTGCTCGCGCTGCGGAAGGGCGAGACGCCGCTCCCGGAGGCCAAGGAATGAGCGCCCCGACACCCGACGACCTCCCGACCAACGGGGCGCCCGAGTCCGACATCCCCGGGCCGGGCGGGTCCGACTCCGTCCAGGGGCTGCACAGGTCCGTAATGGACGTCATGAACGACCCGGTCGTGCTGTCCGTCGACGGGACTATGCACACCACCCCGGACCTGGAAGAGCCCGATACCGCGGCCGGGGGACAGGACACCGTCCAGGCGCTGCACGACATCTTCATGCGGGAACAGGCCGAACCCCGGGACGGGTTCGAGCCGGTCCCGATGTGGGTGACGGCGATCTTCGGCGGGCTGCTCATGTGGGGCGGGTACTACATCGGGGCGGGCACCGCCGACTTCCGCCGCGACGCCTTCGACACGACCGAACTGCGGCCCGCGGCCGTGGCCCCCGCCGGGCCGGGCGGGCCCGACCCGGACCCGAAGACGGTCGCCGAACTGATGAAAATCGGCGCCGACAAGTACCGCAGCATCTGCGTGGCCTGCCACAAGCCCGACGGGAACGGCGACCCGGCCCAGCAGTACCCGCCGCTGAACGGGTCCGAGTGGGTGGCCGGGAAAGAAGCGTCGCCGGCCCGGCTGGCGCGGATCGTGCTGTACGGGCTGCACCAGCCGATCCGGGTGAAGGACAAGGAGTTCAAGGGGCAGATGCCGGCCCAGGGCGGGGTGATGAAGGACTACGAGATCGCCGCGGCGATCACGTTCGTCCGGAACTCCTGGGGGAACAAGGCCGACCCGGACGACGCGAACCCGGCGGTCACGCCCGCGGTCGTGAAGGCGGCCCGGGAGAAGGTCGGCAAGCGCGACCCGATGACCGCGGCCGAGCTGCTCAAGATTCCCCTCGACTACTCGGACCTGCCGCCCGCCCCGAAGAAGGACGAGAAGAAGTAACCGACCACCTTCTTCCGGGGCACGGGCGGACTGGTCGCCCGTGCCACCGAAACGCCCGGGGCAACGCCCCGGGCAATCGCTCCAGGCGGGCCCCGCAAGACACCGATGCCCCATCTCTGCGCGAATTGCGGCGGGCCGATCGCCGGACCGGGACACGCCGGCCGGCCGTGGCCGGACCGCGCGGCCGCGGCGTACTGCTGCTTCGGCTGTCTCAGCCTGGGCGAGCACGATCGCCAGGAGGCCCGGACACCCGGCGCGGCATGGAAATTCGACGGGCTCGGAGTTCGACTCGGGATCGGCATCCTTGTCGTCGGTCAGTCGATGATCTTCGGGCTCGCCCTGAACCTCCACGACGACGTCCCCGCCGCGGCCCGCCGGGTCGCGGAATCGCTCATCCTGGGCGCGACCGTTCTGGTAATTGCGATTCTCGGTGGGCCGCTGGTCCGGGCCGCGTGGAACGAACTCCGCCGCGGCCGGCTGACCATCGAGGCCCTGTTCCTGCTTACCCTGTCCGGGGCGATGGCCGCGTCGCTCCAGGCCTATCTCACCGGTCGCGGGAAGATCTACTTCGAGGTCGTCTCCGTCCTGCTCGTCGTCTACACACTCGGGAAGGTGATCGGCGCGCGAAGCCGGGCCGTCGCGGTCGCCGGCTCCCGGGCGTGGGCCGGTCAGTTGAGCACATGCCGTCGCGTCGACGGGGACGGACGGGCGCGGACCGTCCCGGTGACCGAGATCCGGCCCGGCGACGTGGTCGAGGTCGACCCGGGCGAGACGATCGCGGTCGACGGGGTGGTCCGGCAGGGGACCGGGTTCGTGTCCGAGGCCCCGGTAAGCGGGGAGCCGTTTGCGGTCGTCCGCCGGCCCGGCGACCGGGTGCTGGCCGGGACCGCGTCCCACGACGCCACCTTCCGCGTCGAGGCGACCGCGCCGGGGACCGGTCGGCAGGTCGACGAGCTCCTCGCCGCGGTCGAGGCAGCCCGCGCCCGGCCGGCGTCGTTCCAGGGGCAGGCCGACCGGATCGGCCGGGCGTTCTTCCCGCTGGTCGTGGTCACCGCCCTCGCCACGTTCGGGTACTGGTCGGTCTTCACGCCCGCGGGCTGGGAGGTCGGACTGTTCCACGCGATGTCGGTGCTATTGGTCGCGTGCCCGTGTGTGATCGGGCTGGCGACGCCGGTCGTGATCTGGTCGGTGATCGGCCGGCTGGCGGAGCGGGGGCTGATCGTCCGCGCCGGCAACGTCATTGAACGACTTGCGGAAGTGAACCGGGTACTGTTCGACAAGACCGGGACGCTGACCGACGACCGGTTCGCCCTCCTCGATATCGTCACCGCGGCTGAGGGCGACGAACGGGCCAAGGTCCTCGGCTGGGTGGCGCTGGTCGAGTCGCACAGCAGCCACCCCATCGCGAAGCCGTTCGCCCAGTTGCCGCAGCCGTTCCCGCCGGGCGGGGAATCGCGTGTCTCGGAGATGAAGGCTATCCCCGGGTGCGGGGTGGAAGCCGCGATCGAGGAAGCGGACGGCCGACGACACCGGATCCGGATCGGCCGCCCGGAATGGGTGGGCCGGAACCTAACCCCCCAAGCCCCTCCCTTCTCAGGGGAGGGGTTACGCGCGACGACCGGCCACCGGATCGACATCGCCGTCGACGGCGAGCTCGCGGCGGTCGCGGTCGCCGCCGAGCGGTTGCGGGAATCGGTCCCCGCGACACTCGCCGACTTCCGTGCGCTCGGCCTGCCGGTGGAAGTGCTCACCGGCGACACGTCCGGGCGGGCGGCCGCGCTCGGTCTTCCCCCGACCCGCGCCGGGTTGCTCCCCGCCGACAAGCGTGCCCGTGTGGACGAACTCAAGGCGGCGGGTGGAAACCCGCTCGTGGTGGGGGACGGGATCAACGATGCCTCGGCCCTGGCAGCTGCGCACGTCGGCGTCGCGCTCGCGTCCGGTACGGACCTTGCGGTCGGGGCGGCGGCCGTGACCCTCTACCACGGCGACCTGCGGGTGCTGCCGTGGGCGATCGCCCTGAGCCGCGAGGCGGTGCGGACGGTCCGGCGGAACCTCTACCGCGCGCTCGCCTACAACCTGATCGGGATGACCCTGGCGGCCTGTGGCGTGCTGCACCCGGTGGTCGCGGTCCTGTTGATGATGGCGTCGAGTCTGTCGCTGATCTTCTCGTCCGCCCGGGTCGGTGTGGTGCCGGACCACTGTTCCGGCAGCCCGGCGAGCGGGGGGCGTGAGCCCCCCGAGGA
>JAQGHQ010000331.1 GCA_028288765.1 Gemmataceae bacterium
CCCCTCGGCACAGGGGTGAAGGGACTTTCGCGGGGATCAACTGCGCCCGAGGGAAACCAGCACTTACGGCGACTCCGACTGACTACCGTTGACTGACACTTGTCCCAAAGCTGTGGACATGCCACCCGGGCCATTCCCGTCATCCCTCTCCTCCACGGGGAAAGGGGGACCCGCAACGGACACCGTTACCGGGTTCCTGTATGTGGCGACCCGGTTCACCGGGCGGCCCGCCGCCACTCGGCCCAGTCGTTCTCGACCGCGTCGGCCGCGGCCCGGGCCGCGGGCTCCAGCCAGCCGGCCGGCCGGCGGTCCAAATCCCGGCGGATTTTCTCGCCCGCTTGCGGAGTGCCAAGGTGGACGTTCGCGGTCTCCGCCCCCATACCCTGCAAGACCCGTTCGGCATCGGCCGCGGCGAGGTGAGTGAGCTCGACCCGGGAACACCGCGGGGCCAGGCGCCGGACCACCCATCTCGGTCCCGGTCGGTAAAACGGGTCCGGACAGCGGACCGCCCGCGCGACCGCTTCGGCCATCCGGTTCGCCGCGGGGTCGGTCACTCCCGCCACTCGCGCGGTTGCCGACGGGGCTGCCGCCTTCGCCTCGCGGCACACCCACCCCCCGCGCCACTCGACCAGGGCCACATATCGTGGGCGCCCCAGGCTGCCCACCCCGGCGCGGGGGCGGGTCCGGAAGGACGGATTCAACCCCTCGGCCGGGAGGGCCTGGGTCAGCACCGCCCGGGCCTCGGCGGGCGGGTCCACGGGGGTGTCTTTCAGGAGTGCGGTCAGCTTCGCCCAGAAGTGGGGCGGGTCCCGCTCCGCGGCCATCGCGGCGGCGCGCAGGTGCGGGTGGTGTTCCTCCAGCACGAACGGGCGCCCGCCGGCCTCCAAACACCCGCGGTAGCCGGCCAAAATGGCTTCACAGGCGGCCCCGAGTTTGATGTCCAGGTTCCCCGCCTTCTTCGCGAACCGGGCGCTGGCCGCGAGCCTGACGAGGTCGTTCGTGTACGGCAACTCGTCCACCTCGTCGAAGTCGTTCACCCCCCAGCAGAGCCGGCCGTCCTCGTCCCGCCAGGTGCCGAAGTTCTCCAGGTGAAGGTCGCCGACGGCCAGGACACGCGGGGCGTCAATCATGTCCGGGCAGGCCGCCGGCCAGAGCCGAACCCACCGGTAGTAGGTCCCCCGGAAGTACGGGAACGGATTCACCGGATCGACCATCTGCCGGTGCTTGTACTCCAGGTCGGCGGGCACCAGCGGGCAGATCCCACCGAGCCAGGCCTCATACTCGGCTGTGTCCTTGACCACGTCCATCGATTATCCTCCTGGTCCGGCCGGCGGCCTCAGCCCGGATCATACCCCGGATGACCGGCCGCGTCTCGGACGACCGCGGCGCCGTCGGCGACCTTGATCCCACCATATTCCGGGCCGCCGCTGGTGGGACGTACAATACCGTGTCCGCCCGCGCCCAGTCGGAGCTGATGCGTGCAGCCGTCGCCTCACCCCTTGCCCGTCGAGAAGCGCGTAGTCTTGGTCGGGGCCGGGAACGCCCATCTCGTCTTCGCCCGCATGTGGCGGATGCGCCCGGTGCCCGGTGTCGCCGTCACCCTGGTGAACGACGCCCCGGTCGTCCCGTACTCGGCAATGGTTCCCGGTCATCTCGCCGGGGAGTACACCCGCGACGAGGTCACGATCGACCTGGTCCGGGTGTGCCGGCGGGCGGGGCTCCGGCTGATCGCGGAGCCGGTCGTCCGGATCGACCCGGCCGCCCGCCGGGTCCACTTCGCGGCCCGTCCGCCGCTCGGATACGACATCCTTTCCCTGGGCCTCGGGTCGGTCCCGACACCCCCGCCCGCCGCGGGGGATGCTCCCGGGTCGGTCCTCATGCGGCCGCTCGGCCGACTCATTCGTAACCTGGACGAACTGGCGGCTCATCTCCGCGACCGACCCGGCCCATTCCGGTTCGCGGTCGTCGGGGGTGGGGCGAGTGGGTGTGAACTTGCCCTCGCGATTCATCGCCGGCTTGCCGCCCATCCCGGGTTCGGGATGACGCTGTTCCACGCCGGCGACCAGATCCTTCCCGGATACCCCGGACGTGCCGCCCGGGCATTCGATCGGGCCCTTCGGGACCGGGGCGTCTCCGTCCGTCTGACCGCCCGGGTCGTCGGGGCGGAGGGGGGCGAGTTGGTCCTGGCCGACGGGGGTCGGGCTCTGTGTGATGCGGTTTTGTGGGCGACAGACCCGGCCGCCCCGCAGGTTCTTCGAGAGAGCGGGCTGGCACTGGACCCGGCCGGGTTCCTTCTCGTCCGTGAGACCTTGCAGGCGGTATCCGACCCGGCGGTGTTCGGGACCGGGGACTGCGTCTCGTTCCCCGCATACCCCCAGCTTCCGAAGAACGGCGTCCAGGCCGTCCGGGAAGGGCGGGTGTTGTTCGACAATATTGCGGCGGCCCTCCGGGGCGGGCGCCTGCGGTCGTTCCGGCCCCGGCGGGCGTGGCTGTCGCTCCTGAACATGTCCAACGGGCGGGCGGTGGCGGCTTACGGACCGCTGGCCGCGGCCGGCCGCTGGGCCCGACACCTCAAGAGCCGGATCGACCGCCGGTGGATGAAGATGTTCACCGTCCCCCCGCCGCCGCCGGTGACCCCGGCCGAGCTGCCCGGGATGCGGTGCGGGGGGTGCGGGTCGAAGGTTCCCGGCGACGTCCTCGCCGATGCCCTGAAACGGCTCGACGTTCCCGACGACCCTCGCGTGTTGGTCGGCTGCCGGGCCGGGGAGGACGCGGCGGTGTTCCGCACCGGGCCGGGAGATACCCCGGGCCCGGTCGAGGTCCAGACGGTCGACCACTTTACCACGTTCGTGGACGACCCGTTCCTGTTCGGCCGGGTCGCGGCACTTCACGCGGTCAGTGACCTGTACGCGATGAACGCCCGGCCGTTTGCGGCGCTGGCGGTCGCCACGGTCCCGCACGCCCGGGGCCGCATCCAGGCGGATCAGCTCCACGAGATGCTGGCCGGAGCGGCGGCCTCGTTCGCCGACCTCGGGGTGGTACTCGCCGGCGGGCATACGACCGAAGGGTCGGACCTGGCCCTCGGGTTCGCGGTGACCGGGCACGCGGACGAGGCCGGGCTGTTCCGGAAGGGAGGTCTACGGCCCGGCGACGTCCTGGTCCTGACCAAGCCGTTGGGCACCGGCGCTCTCCTCGCAGCGTGGATGCGGGCCGGCTGCCGGGCGGAGTGGTTCACCGGGGCGGTTCGATCGATGCTCGGATCGAATCGGGGGGCGGCGGACGTCTTCGCGAGGGCGGGTGTCCGGGGGTGCACGGATGTCACCGGGTTCGGGCTGGCTGGTCATCTCCTGGAGATGCTCGACGCGAGCCGGGTCTCGGCCCGACTCGACGCGGCCGCCGTGCCCGTCCTGGCGGGGTTCTCGGATGTGGTGTCTCAGGGCGTCGTCAGTACCCTCCACGAGGGGAACGCGCGGGTCGGGTGCCGGGTCGAGGGGGCTACCCCGCCCGCCTGGCTGTTCGACCCCCAGACGTCCGGCGGGCTGGTCGCCGGCGTCCGGCCGGACCGGGTGAAAGAGGTGATTGCGCAGCTGCGCGCAGCTGGTTCCCCGGACGCGACGGTCGTGGGAGAGGTGGTCGAGACGGGTCCTGGTCCGCCCGTGATTCATCTGACATAACACTCCCCCGCCTCCCGCCTCCGGGGTTCGGCCCGGCCCTCCTGGAAGCCGTTCGGTCCGGCCGGTGTTACCGGCCGGCGTCGAGTACCTCCCGAACCTTGCGGGCCAGGATCGCGGGGGTATACGGCTTGGGTAGGAAGTTCACCCGGTCCGACTCGACCCCGTACCGGACCACGGCGTCGTCCGTGTACCCCGAGGTGTATAGCACCTTCAGCCCCGGGTACTCGGCAAGCATCCGTTCGGCCAGGGCCCGCCCGCTCATCCCGGGCATGACCACGTCCGTCAGGAGCAGGTCCATCGGCCGGTCGCTCGCGCGGGCCGCGGCCAGCGTCTGCTCGGCGTTCGCGGCGACCAGCACCGTGTACCCGAGCTTCTGGAGGGTCAGCCGGGCGAGTCCCCGGACCCCCTCCTCGTCTTCCGCCACCATCACCACCTCGGTCCCCCGGGGCAGGCGGGTCTCGCCCGCCGGCCGGTCGGTCTCCTGGGACAGTTCCTCCGCGGCGGGCCAGTAAACCCGGAACGTGGTCCCCCGGCCGACCGTACTCTCGACCTCGACGTGCCCGCCGTGCGCCGTCGCGATGCCGTACACCGTGGCCAGGCCCATACCGGTCCCCTGGCCGACCGGCTTGGTCGTGTAGAACGGCTCGAACACGTGCGGAAGCACGTCCGCCGGGATGCCGCAGCCGGTGTCCGAAACGGAGAGCAGGACGTACGGGCCGGGCCGCACGGCGGATTCGCCCCCCGGCCCCCGGGGGAGGGCCATGTTCGCGGTCTCGATGGTCAGTCGCCCCCCGGTGGGCATGGCGTCCCGGGCGTTGACCGCCAGGTTCAGGATGACCTGCTCGACCTGGACGGGGTCGGCCTTGACCCGCAGGAGG
Organism: Gemmataceae bacterium; assembly: GCA_028288765.1. Lineage (GTDB taxonomy): Bacteria > Planctomycetota > Planctomycetia > Gemmatales > Gemmataceae > Urbifossiella. The sequence goes on from JAQGHQ010000331.1 coordinate 4,553, forward strand.
TCCGGCCCCGAGAGCGTGGCCAACCGGATGTCCTCCCCGATGATCCGGCGGAGCATCTTCTCCAGGCCGGTCACCACCTCGTTCAGGTTCAGGACCTGTTGCTGGAGCATCTGTTTGCGGCCGAACGCCAGAAGCTGCTGGGTCAACACCGCGGCCCGCTCCCCCGCCTTCTTGATCTCCTCGACCAGCGGCCAGGCCGGGTCGTGACCGGGGAGCGCGATCAGGACGAGGTCGCTGTACCCGGTGATGACGGTCAGGAGGTTGTTGAAATCGTGGGCGACCCCGCCGGCCAGCCGGCCCACGGCCTCCATCCGCTGGGCCTGGCGGTACTGCTCCTCCAGCTTCTTCCGGTCGGTGATGTCCTGGTAGACCCCGAGCACCCCGACCACCGCCCCGGCCGCGTCCCGCAGCGGCACCTTGCTGGTCAGCAGGGTGACCTTCCCGCCCGGCCGGGTTTGGCTTTCCTCCCGGTTCAAGACCGGGGAGCCGGTCTCGACGACCTGCTTGTCGGCGTCCCGGTACGTGGCGGCCTCGGTCGGGGTCACCCCGAGGGCGGCGTCCGTTCGGCCGACGACCTGGTCGGGTGAGGCGAACCCGAGGTCGCGGGCCATCTGGTCGTTGCACCCGAGGTAGACCGAATTCCGGTCCTTCCAGAACACCCCGCACGGGATGTGGGCGATGACGTTCCGGAATAACTCCTCCCGCTCCCGCAGGGCCATCTCCGCCCGCCGGCGGGCGGTCACGTCGGTGGCCAGGACCAGCCGGGCCGGCCGGCCGTCGTACCGGATGGCGTGGGACGCGACTTCGGCCTCCCGGGTTCGCCCGTCCTTATGCCGGTGCCGCCACACCCCGCCCCGCAGAAGCCCGGGGGTCGCATGCCGGACGCTCGCCAGCAGGGTGGACACGTCTTCCGGCGGGCGAATGTCCAGGATGGTCATTCCCAGGAACTCGTCCCGGGAGTAGCCGTACTGGTCCACGGCGGCGTCGTTGACGGCGAGGAACCGAAGGGTCTCGACGGCGTAGACCCACATGGGGTGCGGGTTCTGCTCGAACAGCTCCCGGTACTTTTCCTCGCTCCGCCGCAGGGCGTCCCGGGCCTGCTGCTCTGGTGTCAGGTCCCGATAACTCGCGGAGAACCCGAGGAGGTTCCCGGCGGGGTGCCGGATGACCGAGAGGGAGAGTGAGACCGGGACGACCCGCCAGTCCTTCCGGAGCCGGGTGGTCTCGAACGGGGGCAACTGCTCCCCGCGCACGAGCCGCTTGATGAACCCCTGCTCCTCGACGATCTGGTCGGGCGCGGCCAGGACGGTGATGTGTCGGCCGATGATTTCCCCCAGGGTGTATCCGAACAGGCGCTCGGCGGCGGGGTTCCAGGTCAGAATGGTCCCGGTCGGGTCGGCCCCGACGATAGCGTCCTGGGCCGACTCGATGATGGCCGCGAGACGGGCCCGAACCTCCTCGGTGGCGCGCTGGTCGGTCACGTCCCGATAGGTGGCGGCGACGGCGGCCAGGCCGGGCTCGTCGAGCAGGTTGGTCCCCCGGGCCTCCAGCCACCGCCAGCTGCCGTCCTTATGCCGGACCCGGTACACCTCGGTCGCCGTCCCCCGGGGTTCGCTAACGATGCGGCCGAGCACCTCCCGAACGCGGTCCCGGTCATCCGGGTGGACGGTTTCGAAGCCGTCCCGGCCAATCAGTTCGGCCGGGGTGTACCCCATGAGCTTGGCACTCGACGGGCTGGCGTACCGGACGGTCCCGTCCGGGTCGAACAGGATAACGGCGTCCAGGCTCCGCTCGATGAGGGTGCGAAAGTGCGCCTCCCCGATGGTGGGCTTCCGGGCTCCCCCGTCGTCCTCGGGTTGCTGTTGCGTTTCGCCCGCCGATCCTGTTGATCCCACGTGCGTGTCCTGATGGGAGTCTCGGATGTCTGTAGCTCCTCCGTCTCGATGCGTGATCTGAAATCTTAGCACGCATGAAACCGGGTGAGGCCCCGCTCGATCACGATTAGCCGTTTCCCGACGGTTCGGAAAAGTAAGGAGTTGCGTTCGAGGCGACGTTTCGTGCCGGCCCTCAGCACACTGTCGGATCTAAGTGACCCTGGACGGTGTTTCTGACCTCCAAAAGGTGCGATGGTGCCCTGCTAATGTTGCACGCCTCGAATTGACTGTGAATTCCGGCGGACACCCCTCTGATTTCGTTGGGAAATCGAGGGTGTGCAACATTAGCAGGGCACCACCAAAGGTGCTCCCGGGGTGCAAAATCAGTCGGCAGACCCCAGGGACGTAACTGGTCCCGAGTACGGCTCGCCCGCGTGCATCATATCTGAACGGACATCTTTAGAATCATGAGAAGTGATGCGGGCCATTCGCCCCTGCACTCGACTGCCGACCGACGCCCGGTTCCTCTCGGGTGTCCCCTCTACCTGGAGGCCCGCCCGTGCCTCGCCTGCTCAAGGCCCTCCCCCTCCTTGCCACCCTGTCGTTCTCCCCGGCGGCGCCGGTTGCCGAGGACGCGAAGAAGCAGCGTTTTACTTTCCGGTGCGTATTGGGGTGACGTGGGTCTATCAGAGCGGGAATGACGAGGGACCTCGATGTCCTCGCCTTCCGGGTGACGAATACGTCCAAAGAGGGCGCGCGGGTCGAGGTTCCGCCCGGCGGATACGAGGCCCCGCGGGTGGATTGACAGGTCGAAAACGCGCATCCCGTCCCGCGGTTCTACGCCCGGGAGGTGGGGCTTGTAAAAGAAGCCTTCGCGAAAGATGTTATCCGCGTCCTGAAGTGCTTCAGCCCGGGTAAGTAGGCGGCCGAGGTCGGCAGTTCCTGATCCCGTGGACAGGGAGTTAGGGCTTGCCCATCAGGGCGAGAAGACGGCAGGACTCATCCCCTCGGCATCGAAGGTGGTTACGCCTCGGCGCCATTCGTAAGCCAGCCGGCCAGCTTCTGGGCGGCGTCGTCCGCTTCAATCACGTCGGTGCTGGTGGCTGGCGATAGAGGCTCGGCCGTGGGAAGGTTGCTCCGCTTCGCCTTCCACTCGGCGTACCAGCCGGAGGTGGATTTCTCGAACAAGCGGCTGGGAGTCTGGGGAGGGGTTGTGGTGGGGGGTGAACGACGAGCAGTCATCGAGCCTACTTGGTGTAATTGGGATGTGGCGGCAGAAGGGCCGCCGTTAAGCAGCGTAGCATCCTGCTGAAGGGTGTCAACCGCAAAGCCCTGTCCAATGAAACTAACCCGTACAGGTTTATCGACCAAGCCTGAACTACACTGATGCCGATTCTGGCGACCGCCGTGGGGTAGCAGTGGGGGTAAAACAGGATCCCATGCCCATCGCCCACGGGCGGCCGCGCCTTACGGGGGGAAAGGCCGGCCACGGGGCAAGGGCGACCGCCGGCCCGAGCCCCGCCGGGCCGTTGTAGCCGCCCCGGTCTTCACCCGGATCGATGTCGGCTGGTACGGGGTGGAAGCCGTCGGTTGGCCGTCCTCGACGGGACCCGGGCGCTGGTACATGGCCGGCGTGGGGCTCGTCCCGATCCGGTGGGTGTTCGTCCGCTAAACGACCGGCACCCACTTCAAACCGTTGGTGTGGAGGGTAACAACTTCGGGCCGGCGAGTCGGGAGCATCAACGACCGGAGGAATAGGCTCAGCAAGCCTTTGCGTGCTCCAGTCGCGGACGCTCCGGGCTCGCCAGCTGTTCCCCAGTCCTGAACTATGCCCAGGTTTGTTAGACCCCGGATGGGGCAAAAAGAGAGGGCTCACGGGAATTCGCCGTAAGCCCTTTGCTGCAATAGTGCTGGAGACAGGACTTGAACCTGCACGCCCTTTCGGGCACCAGTCCCTCAAACTGGCGTGTCTGCCATTCCACCACTCCAGCGTGGTAATCGAAATTATGGCGGGTAGGCTGCGCTTTTCAAGAGGGTCCCACGACCCGCCCGCCAGGTTTCCCGTGCAAACATGAGGAGTTACGCACACCCGTAACGCAAGACGTTCCGCATCTGCGCGAGAGTGACCGTCCCGGCCGGGTGCAGGATCTTAGCCAACCGGGTGAGGTTCCGGATCTGGCGGCCGTTCAACACCCCCTCGGCGAGCTCCCCGACGCACCCCTCGGTCAGCGTCAGCCCGGCCGCGTCGAGCATGGTTGTCCAGATCACCGTCCGGGCGGCCTGGTCCAGGTCCGGGTAGTCGAGCCGCAGCATCACCCGGCTGCGGACCGCGTGATCCAAAACGTCCGCCCGGTTCGTCGTCAGAAACAGGATGCCCTGGTAATAGTCGAGCAGCCGGAGGAAACTCCCGACGATCGCCGACCGCTCGAGATCTTCCCCCCGCCGGGAGAGGAAGATCTCGCACTCGTCAAATTGCAGAACCGCATTCCAGCGCGCGACCCGGTCGAACACCCGGGTCAGGTTCTCCTCGAGCTGCTGGACGTTCGTCCCGAGTTCGCCCAGCTCCAGCACGTACAGCGGCCGCCGGGTTTGCTCCGCGTACACCTCGGCGGTCAACGTCTTGCCGACCCCCGGGTTCCCCGCGGCCAGGATGACCACCCCGCCGTGCTTCCCCTTGATCACGTCCCCGAACAGACCCTCGACCGGCGTGTCGAACACCCGGGTCAGGATACCGAGCATCTCGGGCGGGAGGTGCAACCTGGCCATCGCCTGGGTGTCGAACTCGTAGGCCGCCACGTCGTCCACGTCGGCGTAGACGTACCCCTTGGTGTCGAGACTGAACACGCGGACGAACGGGAGTCGGCTCACCCCCTCCTGCGACCCGCCGTACGGGGAGTAGTAGTTCCGCTGCTCCTCGGCGACTTCCAGTTCGGCTTCGATCACACACTTCCGGGGCAACTCCGGCGTGCCCAGGGCCCGGCTTTCCGGGCCGGGTAGCCAGCGGTTCGAGATCGTCACCACCGGCCCGGCCGCGAGCACCACCTTGCCCCGCTCCCGGCTCAGCCGTTCGGCCCGCAACAGCTTCAGGTTGAACTCCCCGGGCTGGGTCTGCACCCCCCGGTAGCCGAAGTGGTTGAGGACCTGGAGGACGGTCAGTTCCCGTGCCTGTCCCGCGTCGTCGAGGAACATGTCGGCGTAGACGTACCGGCTGAACCCGAACGCCGTCTCGCACAACGAGAGCGTGCCGTGGACGAGCACCCCTTTGCTGAGATGGTTCCCCTCGCGGTTGTCGTTGAGGAACTGGACGTTCAGGGTGATCGGGTACCACCGGCCGTTGAGGAACAGCTCGGCGTTCGGGCTCTTGCTGCCCAGCATGGCGAACGTCGACCCGAACTCGACCGGGTTGGAGACGGTCGTGTTGTACACGTACTCCCGCTGCGGCCCGGACCCGCTGCTCATCCCGTGGACGTGCATCACGATCACGGCCCGCTGGTTCGGCGACAGCCGGCTGTCGTCGAGGAGGGCCTTGAGGCATGCCTGCGGGAGCTGGGTGACCTCGGCCACGACCGGCCCCTTCGCGGCCGCGGCCGAGATGAGGCGGTCGACCTTCGCCTGCTCGGCGTCCGACAGGACCGCCCGGCCGAGTGCGTTCTTCAGGATCTCACGCCCAATTCGCAGCTTCGCCATGAGGCGTCCTCAGGTGGTGTCCGCACCCGTAAGATCCCGGCGCCGGGGCAGAGGTTCGCAGGGTACAGGGTTATTCCTGACACTGGGCGGAGTTTAAACGCGGGACGGGCCGGTGGAAATGTCCGAAGGAATGGGTCGGGCGGCTGCTATTCGTAGAACGCCGCGGCGGCGAAGCTGACGCTCTCCTGCCCCTGCGGGTGGACGTATTGCTGGTAGTGGAGGACGCGGCCCGCCCGCGGGCGGATCGCTTCGAGGGTCAGGTAGGTGGGCGGGAGGCCGCAGATGCGCCGGCGATCGCCCTCGGCCGCGATCACCCCGAAATACCCGGCCGGGTCGGCCCGCTCGACCTGGGCCAGGATCGCCTCATCCTGTTTGCGGCTCTCCACGAGCCACGGGCCGGCGGCGGGAGCCTTGTCCCGGAACTTCGGGCCGATGTGGGCGAGGTCGCCGCTGATCAGGTAACAAACCGGGTCGGGACACGCGGCTTCGGCCGCCCGCAGGGCCGCCGCCATCCGGGCGATGTCGGGGGCCCGGGAGGGGAGAGTGTCGCGGTCCACGCAGTCGCCGAACGAGCCGACGAGTAGAGGAACGATCCGGAACGGTCTGCGGGTTTCGAGAAGGAACTGAAGCAAGACGACTTCGAGCTCAATCGAGTGCTCCGGAAGGTGGGCGTGCGGGTCGTCGAAAAGGCCGCGGCCGTACTCGCGTTCGAGGCGGTCGACGTACGCCCCGTCGGTGTCGACCACCCCAAGGGGGGTTTCGAAGTGCTGCCGGCTCAGGGTGAACCGGTGCATCGAATAGTGTGACGTGCCGACGATGACGAACACCCGCGCGTCGGTCTGCTCCGCCAGTTCCTTGAACCCCCAGCCGTAGGTGACGTTCCCCCGGCCGAAGTCCATGTGGGGGAGGAGGGCGGCGCGGAGTTTCCCGTGCGGCGACCGCGGCGGGTCGGCGGGGAGCCCGGGGCCGCCGGGCGCGGTGAACAGCTCGCGGAGCTGGGCGCGGAGTTTCGCCGGGTCGGCGTCGTAACACCCGATACAGGCCGGTTTACGGACCGGGCCGCCGACCCGGGCGTCGAACCGGGGCGACTCGAGCAGGAAGGCGTCGTCGAGCGTGGCGGCAAGTTCGGCGATGGGGTCGAGCGGGATGATCGCCCCGCCGGCCAGCCGGATGACTTCGGTCTGCACGTCCCGAAGGGTCCGCTTCCCGTCGAACCGGCGGGCGATCTCCAGCCCCAACAGGGTGAGGGGGACCGGCCGACCGACCCGGAGCGGGTCGAACAGCACCATCCCGCCGTCGGCCGGCTCGGCCGAGAGGGTGAGGCGGAGTTTCGGGCGGTGGCTCGGGTCGATGGGCTCCGGCGATGTGTTCATGAAGACATTTTTGACGGACGGGAAGGGCGGGTCAAGCAGGGGCCGATCGATACCCAGACCCGTCCCCTCGCCCCGGGCGTTCGTTCGGCAGCCTCCCGACTAGCGGGGCGAACCTTTCCGGCGCTTCGGGAACCGTCAGGATCAGTTGTCCACGAGAACAACACGCGGGGCACCGGTGGTGATCCGTGCCCCGCGCTCGACCGCTTACTTCTTCGCCGGCTCGGGCGTCTTCGTCACGTACCCGGGGCTGGCGTTGAACGCCTTCACCGTGGTCCCGTCGGCCACCTTCCACACCACGACCCCTCCGTCGTACGAGCCGCCCGCGACGAGCTCGCCGTCCGTGCTGAAGGCGACGGCGTACGCAAAGTCGGTCAGCCCGGCGAGGGCCTTCCCGGCGGCGAGCGACTCGCTATCCCACAGCCGGACCGTCTTGTCGGCCGACGACGTCGCGAGCATGGGCTTCTTCGGGTTGAAGACGACCTTGAACACGTCGTCCCCGTGCCCGCCCGCGTTCTTCACCTGCTTCCCTTCACCGCTCGGCTTCCAGGTGCGCAGCTGCTTGTCCGCCCCGACCGAGAACCCCGCGCTCCCGTCGGCCTTCACCGTCACGCCGTAGACGATCTGCTGGTGCTCCGGGAAGGTGACCACCGACTCCTTCGCCTTCAGGTCCCACACCTTCGCCGTCTTGTCCCGGCCGGCGGTGACGAGGTATTTGCCGTCGGCGGTCAGCGACACCCCGAGCACCCAGTCCGCGTGGTTCTCCACCGTCTGGTCGAGTTTCGCCTTGTCCAGCCCGCCGGAGAGGTCCCACACCCGCACCGCCCGGTCGCACCCGCCGGCCGCCAGGAACTTCCCGTCCGGCGTCGCGGCGATGCACAGCACGGAATCTTCCACGTCGAGCAGCTGTTTCAGCATCACTTTCGGGTCGGTCACGCCGTCCAGGACTTCGACCCCGTTCTCGGTCTTCCCCTTGGCGGCCAGGTCGAACACCCGCACATCCCCTTCCTGGCCCGGCCGCCCGCCGGCCACCGCCAGTTTGCCGTCCGGCAGGAACACCAGCCCGTACGCCCGCTCGGCCCGGGTATAGATCCGCTTGAGCAACTTCCCGGAGGCGACTTCCCAGACGGTCAGTTCGTGGTGCCCGCCGACGACGAGGGTCTTACCGTCCGGGCTGAAGGCGAGGGCGTTCACGATGGTCGGGAACGGGTAGGCCTTCGGCGGGACGGGCGGCTTCCACCGGACCCGCAGCTCCTTCACCACGTCCGCCTTCGGGTCGATCCCGGCGTCGATCTTCGCCCCCTCCTTGATCCACCGGGCGATCACCGCGGCCTTCTCCTTGGGTACTGCCTCGCCCTTGTCCCGGGGCGGCATCCGCCGTTGTTCGGTGCTGACGATCAACCCGTGCAGCTCGCTCTGCTCCGGCTTCGCCGGTACCACCGGCTCCCCGTTCGCCCCGCCGGCCATGATCTTCTCGTAGGTCGTCATGTCGTACTTACCGGACTTCTTCTTCGCGTCGTGGCACGCCAGGCAGTTCTCCTTGAAGATCGGGGCGACGTCGTTGATGAAGCTGACCGGCTTGGTCGCGGGCGGCTGCGCGCCGGCGACCGACGGGGCGGCGAACACGAGCAGGTATGCGGCCGCGGCGGCGACGGCGCAGGCGACGCAGAAACAGAACCGGTGGCGCAGCATGAGAAGGGCCCTGCGGGGACGGGTGGTGGGGTAGGTTCAGACTAGTGTAGCGTCGGGGCCGGCCGGGAGGAAGCGGCAACCACGACCGACACGGCCGGCGACCGCCGCAGGTCCGTCAGACCGATCGCCGGTCAGGCGTACATGTGTTCAACCTCGATTCCCTATAGCACCCCCGCCCGGTTACCATGACGGAGGAGCCCACGGGAGATCGGATTATGAGCACGTCGGCCGATAAGAGCAAACCCTTTCAAACGACGCGATCCGCGTCCGGGTGGGATCTGAGCCCACTGTCCGCAGAAGAATTGACCGCCCGGGCGGCCACGCTCACGCCGGAGGAGCGCCGGGTGATTCTACACCAGGGGACCGAAACGCCGTTCTGTGGGGGCCTTCTGGGCAACAAGAAATCGGGCGTCTATGTGTGCCGGCTGTGCGAGTTGCCGCTCTTCCACTCCGCGGCCAAGTTCGAGTCCGGGACCGGGTGGCCGAGCTTCTACCAGCCGTTCGACACGGCCCACGTCGTATCCATCCACGACACGAGCCACGGGATGATCCGCACCGAGATCCGCTGCGCCCGGTGCGGCGGTCATCTCGGGCACGTGTTCGAGGACGGCCCACCCCCGACCGGGCTGCGGTACTGTCTGAACTCGGTATCTCTTGTGTTCACCGAACGGGTCGAGAATTCTGGCCACCCGGCGGCTCAGAAGTCTCGCGAATAACCGGCCGTCCAGCCGCCGTCCACGACGATCACGTGCCCGGTCGTGTAACTGTTCTCGGGGTCGGCCAGGAACAGGGCGGCGACCGCGATCTCGTCCGCCGTCGCCGGGCGGGCGAGGGGGACGTGGTCGAGCATCCGGCGGACCGCCTCCTTGAACAGCCCGTCGTCGCCGTAGAACAGCTTCCGCGTCCCTTCGGTCAGCGTCGAACCCGGGGCGATCCCGTTCACCAGGATGCCGTCCGGCCCGAGCTCCAGCGCCATCGCCTTGGTGAGGTTCACCACCCCGGCCTTGGCCGCGACGAACGCGCACTGGAGCCGGAGCGGGACCAGCCCGGCGATCGACGCGATGTTGATGACCCGCCCCGCCTTCTGACCCCGCATGACCCGCGCCGCGGCCTGGCTCATCTCGTAGAGGCCGGTGAGATCGACCGCCAGGATGCGGTCCCATTCATGCCGCGGGAACTCGTCGATCGTCACCCGGTGGGCGAATGTGTTGACCCCCGCGTTGTTCACGAGGACGTCGAGTCGGCCGCAGTCGGCCGTGATCTGCCTGACCGCCGCGTCGATGCTCTCGCGGCGGGTGACGTCGAGCGGGAGCCCGCGGCCGTTCGGGGACGCCGCGGCCGCGGCCCGGGCCTCGTCGCCGACGAGGTCGGTGTAATAGACGATGCTCCCGTTCGCCGCGAGGCGGTCGGCGATCGCCCGGCCGATCCCCCGGGCCGCCCCGGTGACGAGGCTCACCTTGCCGGTCAGGTCGCATTTCATGGGTGGCTCCGGGTCGGGGTTTGGTCCGGGTGGATTGATGGTTCTCTCGTGGCACAGGTCTCCAGACCTGTGCCACGAGATCAAAGGCACAGAAGTCAGCTTGCTTTGTTGAAAGGCGCGGGCCG
>JAQGHQ010000333.1 GCA_028288765.1 Gemmataceae bacterium
CCCCTCGGCACAGGGGTGAAGGGACTTTCGCGGGGATCAACTGCGCCCGAGGGAAACCAGCACTTACGGCGACTCCGACTGACTACCGTTGACTGACACTTGTCCCAAAGCTGTGGACATGCCACCCAGCCTTGCCCCGCTCATCTGGTCATTCGCGCCGAATAGCGGCCAGGATGGCCGCGGTCAAACCAGTTCGTCAGTCGATCTCACCGCCTTATCGGGCCCAGATCAGCCCAGGACCGGCCGGCAAACGTGTTGGGCCGCGAAGACGGCCCGAAGACCCCTCACCGATCTCGCGAGCACTCTCAAACCGCGACCGACAGTGTTAACGATCTCTTCCTTTGCTCCTGTGGCTGACGCCAGTCATTCCACATCCGGCACTATCACAAAAAGTAGAATGAGCAAAGTCGTTAAAATTATCTTGCCACCCGGTTTCTGACAGGAGACCATATGCACCTAAATGATAGATTCGGATGGCCGATTCCTCAGTCATTCGCGTGGGCGGCCGTATTTGGCGACGCACCGACCACACGTTCGAGCCCGGATGCCGCCAACGCCGAAAGGTAAGGCCCATGAAAAGAGGAAGATTCCGTCTGGTAGCAATTACTGCTGCGATCGGTTCCGCCGGCTTGCTTCTGACTACCGCACCGGCTTCCGCGCCACCCGCCCCGGTCGCCAGGCCGCCGGAAGTATCAATCACGCTCGCCCAACCCGGGGCCGCCACCCCGGTACCCAAACCGGTCATCGATTCCCCGCAGATCCCCCCGGACGTGTCCATCCCCGGGACCTTCATGGGGAATCCGATAGCCTTCTTCGACGATTATTCGTGGCGGGCGTTCATCGCCGTCGTCTGGCCGGGCCTCAAAAACCAGCGGGGACAACCGGACACTGCCGCCGGGGTCACGGTCGGGTCGCCCGGGCCGCGGGTGTTCGAGACCTACAAAGCACTTTGGGAAGTGTTCCACAACGACGGGTCGGCGCCCGCCGGGTGGAACGCATTCGAACCCAAGCAGTACAACCCGTGCGGGGTGGACACCGGGTGGGGAGATCTCACGCTCGGGTCGTTCTCGAAGTTCGGTGATCTGGGCCAGGCCGGGTTTGGAACACTGGTCGGACCACTGGTCGCCCAGCCGGCGGCCGATCCAACGTACGTCCGTTTCATGACCGCGTACAACCAGGGCGCGTTTGATTTCATCATGAACCCGACCGGGGCGATGCCGCCGAAGCCCCTTTACTTGCGAGCGAATTTGGTCGCCGCCAATCCGGTCACCTTCCCTAACGGGTCGCTCGACATCAAAGCCGCGTGGATGGATATGAGCCACGCGGCACACCCCGAACGGTACTACACCCGGAAGGCGTTCGTGCTGGACCCGGCGACCGGGCGGACATCGGACCTGACGGTCGGACTGGTCGGGCTGCACATCGTGCAGAAGACCCCATCCCGGCCGCAGTGGATTTGGACCACGTTCGAGCAAGTAGACACAGTCCCGCCGGCCGCGCCCGGGGCCCCGGGAACGTTCGCGTTCAACGACGGGACGCCGGCCCCTATGCCGGCCAAGAACCCTTTCCCCTTGAACCCCCTGAAAGAACCCCCGCCGCCGCCGTTCAACGTGACCCGGGTCAAACCGATCCACGACTCGACCGTTCAGACCAACCAGGCGTACCAAGCCGCGCTCAAGGGGACGATCTGGGCGAATTATCAACTGGTAATGACCCAGTGGCCGTTGGTCCCGAAAATGCCGAACCTCCCCGGGACTCCGGACCAAACGTTCCCCGGCTTCCCGGCCGGGAAAAACGACGTGACCGCATTCGCCAACACGACGATGGAGACGTTCGATCAGGGGAATGTCCGGACCGGGTGCATGAACTGCCACAACCTCACCAAGAACCAGAGCGACTTCATCTGGTCCCTCCAGGATCACACGTTCCCGCCGAACGTCCCGAACCTGAGCCTGATGAGCCGGGACAAGACCTATCAGGGCCTGAAGAAGTTGTTACTCGAGACCCGGAAGCCGTGAGCCGGCCCTTTCGGGTGCGTACACCGAACACCTATTTCCCAAGAGGTCCGACACGTGGCAATCACCCCACTCAATCACTACGCGGACGTGCAGAAATTCATCTCCTCGATCCTCAGTGCGAACGGCCAGAGCGCAGCCGGGGCTCCACACGGGACTTTTTGGGAGTCTCTAAAGTACACCGACTTCGTCACCGGCAACGTGCCGAACGTGGCGGACCCGAACACCGGTCAGCCGATGCCTATCCTGATCAAGGGCGATTCGGCGCACTCGAATATCATCCTGGCTTTGCAGGGAGTGGGACCGATCTTCGGGCCGAATGGGGCGTACGGCCAGATGCCGGCGGACGGCCCCCCGTTCTTTACGGATGACCAAATCAACTCCATCGCCGCGTGGATCGATGCGGGTTGTCCGCAGTAAAGGTCGGAGACGTGACTCTGCGTCAGCCGGGCCACGGACGTGCTTGACCTCGTCGAGGGCTGATGGCCCTCCCCGGGATCGCTAGGCTTTTCGCCCACACCCCAGACGGCCGGGTTGGCACGTCCACGGCTTTGCGCGGACATGTGCGAAGCCGACGGTGCCCGGCCGAGGAGTCAGTGTCGAACCCGACACCGTGGCTGAGGCCGACAGGCGCCCGGGAACAGCAACTCGGGAACAGGAATCGTTGCCGGCCACATTCGCCTGATGTGCCGTCTCGCCCATGTCCACCCGAAGCTGTGGACGTGCCACCCAGCCTTGCCCCGCTCGTCTGGTCATTCGCGCCGAATAGCGGCCGGGATGGCCGCGGTCCACGAAAAAGCACATCCGTTGACACGCGTACCGCACTTTACATAGCCTCCCCGCAAGCTTTCCCCTGTCAGCCCCTTGTCAGTGGTAAGATACTGCGAACAGACCCGCTCCAAAAAGCACAAACTCACGAGGCTGCAATATGGGCTGGTGGTCCAGATTGTTCGGCCGATCACAGGCCTCCGCACCGACCACGAAGGAACTCCCGGGCGAAGTGGAGTTGATCCCCGGTCGGCTCGTCGCCCGGGTCGTGGCGCACGAAGTGCCCCTCGGCGACCGGACCCTGCCGTGCTGGACGTACACCACGCACGGGCTCGCCGCGGTGGGACAAGACGAACTGATCTTCACCCTCCGCCGCCGGTCCGGCGAGCCGGCGACCGCGGTTCCCACCGACCCGTTCACCCTCATGAAGCAGGTCTTCTCGCTCGCCGAGCAAGGCCGCGCCGTCGGACCGATGGGGTACACCGTGTTCGGTTCCCCCCGCGGCTTCCTGGGCGTCACCCAGCAGGTCGGGATCGTCTACGCCCGGCCCCCGGCCGCGTTGCCCGATATCCCCGTCGCCTCCGTGGATCAAACGTTGGTCGTGATCCTCCTCCGGCCGGAGGAGGCGGCGGTCGTACAGCGGGTCGGAGCATACCGGGTGCTCACGCTTCTGGGCCGCGAGGCGCGGTATTATCCGTACCCATTCTGGTCCGACCGCGACCGCGCCGCGGTCATCAACGAGGCGGCGGCTCAAGCCAGTGTGATGAGCAAGGTATCCGCCCGGATCGGCTGTCCGGAAGCGTCCGTCAGGGTGTCGATTCCGGATGTCCCGCGCCAGGTTGGTGCCGCGGACCGCGAGGTCTCGGGGTTTGGGGATACGATCGAGTTTTGGCTCACGAAGACGCAGGCGGCGAAGCTGGCGGATACCCTTCGGTCTTTCGGCCCGAGCGGCTCCTGCGTCCTGACCACAACCCCCGACCCGAGCGCCGATGTCAGGCTCGTCTGGGAGCCGGGGCTGATGGAGGTGCAGACGATCACCCCGGGTGGGAGCAAGGCCCAGATCGTGACCGGCGGCTACCTGATTGTGGTGTTCGGCCCGGATCTCCAGGACGGCGCGCGTGTTGTCGAGGACGGGTTCGCCGTGATCTTCCGGCCGGAAACTTGGGAGCGGGTTTTGTCCGCGATGACGAACGGCGAGGGTCTTCACGTCCCGGGCCAGAACCCGAAACAACAAGGGTTCGCGATCCGTTTCAGGAGTTGAGACCCGCGGCCGGGCCGGGTGGCACGTCCACGGCTTTGGGTGGACATGCGAAACGCCGATGGTTCCCGATCAAGAAGTCGATGTCGGGGTCAAACGCCGCGGACGATGCCGACAGGCGACAGGGACCAACGGCTCGGTAACGGGAATCGTTGCCGGGTGCAGTCTCTTTTCCCTCGTTCCCACGCTCCGCGTGGGAACGGGTATTCCCCCGCTCTGCGGGGTGGGCCAACCCACCCCGGGTGGCGGTCGTCGGGTCCCCGGGAACGCTCCCGGACCGTCTCGGCCGCGACGCAGAGCGTCGAAGAGGGCATTCCCACGCGGAGCGTGGGAACGAGGGGAGAGGGGAGCACCGGAGAAAAGTTGTCGTGGCGAGCGAGAAATGTCCCCAAAACCGTGGACATGCCACCCTACCGACGGGCCAGTCAGATCACCCGTGAATGCCGACAGACGCTCTTCACGCGGCCGCCTTCCGGACGGGGTCGGCGACCGCGAGTGCGGCCACGGGTCGCGGCTTGCGCCGACTCTTCCCCAGGCCCAGCAGCGGCCGCTCGACTCGGGCGTGGAACAGGAACCCGGTGGCGAGGATGGCCGCGAACGTCCCGGCCAGCCAGAGGAGGTGTGGAAGGCGGGTGTGCGGGACCCGGACGCCGACGACCAGCCCGAGTATCAGGATCGAGGGGTGCAGCAGGTACAGCGAAAACGACGCATCCCCGGTCCGCAAGAGCCACCCCGGCACCCGCCGGGGCCACCGCCCCTCCGCCGCGGCCATCCCGTACACGATCAGGATCGCCGCCGGCCCGAACACGAGTACCCGCAGACGCTGCGACGCCATCGCGTCGGGGTACGCACCCGAGACGACCGCAGTCGTCCAAACCACCCCGACCGCCGCGTACCCGAGCCCGAGCGCGAGTGCCGGCCGCGGGTATCCCCTCACCCCGCGGCCGATGAGCCAGGCCACCAGGCACCCCCCAAGGAACTCCAACACGAACGGGCTGAGGGGCAAACCCGCCGGCCCGGTCCGCACGGGCCCGAACAGCCCGGCGACAACCACCACCCCCCAGCAACATAGCGCCCCGGCCGCCCACCGCGGGGGGACGAGCAGGAGGGCCCCGAACGCCAGGTAGAACATCACCTCGTAACTCAGCGTCCAGGCCTGGCCGACGAATGCGTTGGGCGTGTCGATCGGGGCGAGGACCAGCCACCCGACCCAGTCCCCAGTACCCCACGGGTCGTACACCGCCCGACCGAACACCAGCCCCGCCAGCGCGGCCGCGAACACCAGCGCGGCCCAGTAGGTCGGGTAGATCCGCCAGAACCGCCGGAACAGGTAGCCCGGGAGGGCCCCGGGGCGGCCGAGGTGCTGCCGGTTAGTGGAGGCGATAATGAAGCCGGATAGGACGAAGAACAGGTCCACCCCCGCGAACCCGAACCACCGGACCTCTCGGAAGCCCAGGGTCTGGAACCCGAACGAGGCCTCCAGTTTCAACAGGTGGACGCCGACCACCAACAGGCAGGCGACGCCCCGGAGAGCTTGGAGGTTGTGAAAGTGTTCGCGCATGGGCGACCTGAGCCTCGACGACTCCGTCTCATATCGGACCGTAAGGCAGCACGGGATGAGCCCGGTCGTGAAACAACAAATGAGATCGCAAAGTGGGGGATCTGGGTCGTCATCCTGGCCGAGCGGTCGATCGAAGCTGACAGGATAGCCCCGGGCACCGCCCTGGGTTCCGGAGCCATCGACCTTCCTCTTCCGGCCCGCCCGGCCGCCCGGGGCGTTGCCCTGGGCTATGTTGTCCCACCCCGTCGGGGAATGGGGCGTGGTAGCGCCCTGAAGACCGATGCCGGACCGAGGATCTCGACAATGCATCTGGCAGGCAAAGGTTTGGTGTACCGTCCACCAAGTCGAGATCAGTCCCGCGGGCCCGCGGGGGAGTTGCGAAACCTAACGTGCGCGTCATGACCCGCGACCCGAAGCGAATAACAGAACGTGCCCCGAAGTGGGGTGGAGGCGGACACCATCGGCGCGGTCGAGTCGGCACTGATAGTAGCCCGCCACTCCGTGGCGGTCTTCAAGCCTCGGCTTCGAGGATTGTGTTCGGCTTCCTCCTGACCGGGTTTGCGAAGACCGCCACGGAGTGGCGGGCTACTATCAGTGCATTCGGAGCTGGCACATGCTGCCCAAGTGGGAGAGGGACAAACTGATCGGGTACGAAGCCAGGCGTGCCGTTCTCCCGGACGAACCCAGTTCGCCGGCCGGTTTACTCCCCGGTACGAGGGCCATTCTGCGGAACGAACCCAATTCGCGACGGAGGCTCCGATCGACGTCGAAGGGACCGGGATCTCTATCCCCGGCCGTGAGGCTGGTTCTGCGGAACGAACCCAATTCGTAGAGCCGGTCCGTCACGGAGGAAGGCTGTTCTGCGGAACAAACCCAATTTGTGCCGGAGTTTCCGCTCGGCGCAGGGGCGTTCTGCGGAACGAACCCAATATCCAGGGAGTGCCCGGTGGGAGAGTCGTTTTGCGGAACGAACCCAATTCGCGGAGCATCCTCCCAGCGGAGGAGTGTTTTTGCGGAACGAACCCAATTCGCGCCGGAGGCTCTGATCGACGCCGAAGTGACCGGGCCATCCACCCCGGCCGTGAAGCTGGCTCTGCGGAACGAACCCAATTCGCAGAACTGGTCCGCCCCAGAGGAGGTCCGTTCTGCGGAACGAACCCGATTCGCAGAGAAGTTCCCATCAGGAGTGCGAACAACACTCAGGGGGCCGGGTCGTGTCCCCCGCTTTCGGATGTGAAAAACGCTCGGAGTCTGCCAAACTCCGCCAAATACTGCCATCTATTGCTGGCAGGCAAGCCGCCCACCTACCATGCCTGCGGTCGAGCGGGCGCGTTCGTCCGCTGCGGTATTTATCCGCCGATCAACACCTTCGGGAAACCGAGAACGATCGTCCCCCCGTGGCCACACGAGTCCCCCATGCGGGCGGCGGGCATCTTCCCGATCAGAACCGTGGCCGAGCCCTTGGCGATGACGTCCGGGGGGCCGACGCAGGTGGCCTGGTCGGTCGCCCGGGCGGCCGGGAGCATCCCGATCAGGACGGTCGGGCACCCGGGCGGAAGGATGGGCCCGCCGACGTGCGGGACCGGTCCCGTGAATGCCGGGCAGACGTGCATGTCCGTGATCCGGGCGGCAGGCTGACCCATGACGAGACTCCGCGAGGATTTCCGATTAGGATACGACATGCCACCGGCCATTCTTTCGGGGCACCATTTTTCGTGGTACCCAGTCAATGTTGCGGCGGGTACGATCCGGGCGGGCTTGTGTCCGAAACCGAGCGGGAGTTGACCGCAAGCGAGTCCAAGCCGTTCGGGAAGCTCGTCGAGCGGGCCGGGTTCTGGGACCTATCGGCGTTCGAGGGCTCCCCGGCCTCGATGGGACACCGTGCGTGTGGTTCGGGCTGTTCGCCGAGTTGCCGAACCGGTTCGACTCCAACGGGCCGACATCCGTCCTTACGGTGTCTCGATGTACTACCTGCGATACAGTGTGATCCCCGCAGAGGACCACCCCGAGCGCGAGGAGCTCGGGGAGGGCATCGTAAACTGCTGGATCGAGCGGGATACGCTCGCCGAGGCCGATCAGCTCGCCCGCCAGGACATCCGTAAGGAGAAGTGGGACGTCCTCGAGCGCGAGGCAGGTGAGGTCGTCACCGGGACGGACTACGACGAGGACGACGACCGGGTCACGTACTACCGGCAGGCACTCACCGACAAGGAAGTCTTCGTCTACCACCACTGCCCGCGTTACCCGGTGTACTGGGT
>JAQGHQ010000356.1 GCA_028288765.1 Gemmataceae bacterium
CACCTCCGAAGGCAAGCGGCGCCCCCTCACCTCCCAGCCCCAGCTCCTTGCTTGGTACGGGCATTCGCTGGCCGGAGCACACCAGTTGGTGAGCAGCGTGCGTCGGTCCGACACCCCGCCTTGGCCAAGCCGGGCGAGGTGACCGACGCGCGCAGGAAGGGAGGCTGGTTATCGCATGACCGACGGTGGTTTCGGCGCGTCGCCGGCGAGGGTGAGCAACCGATCACAAGTACGCATCGCCCCGTGCGAGCCTCCTGATAGTGTCTTCGCAGGACAATGTTCAGAACTCGGATCACTTCATGGCACCCGACGCTCCTCGGTCGGGCAACCGGCCGCGACACGCCGGTTCAGCCCCACGGCGGCCAACCCGACGATCCCGACCAAGGCCGGGGCGAGGGTGGCCGGTCCGGGCGTTCCCTCGACCCGGACGTCAGCCCGCGGTCGGGCCCATCGGGACTTCTTCGTCGGGGTGACGACTGCCGAAACGCGGCGATCGGCTCTCCCAACCTCAGCGCCGGGGCCCTTCCTTGGGTGGGACCCGGTTGCCGGACAGCTTTCCGGACTTGAGGTCGGGCAGCAGCTTCCGGACGCTGTCGCCGGGGAGTACCAGGGCACCCGGGACGTCCACCCGGGCGATGGTGATTCCCACCACCCGACCGGCGAGATCGACGACCGGGCCGCCGCACTCGTAGGGGAAGACCGGCAGGTCGGTCTCGAATACCGTCGGGAATTCGTTCTTCCGGTAGCTCGTCCCCAACGAGACCTGGAGCGAGAGCTGGAGTTCCACCTTCTCACCGCCCCGGACTAGTTCCACCGCCAGGAGGTCACCAGAGAGCCGATCCCCCGCGCACGCGTCGAGGTCCCCGGCCCGAGCGACGGGAGTCCCGGCCGCGTTCCGGATGCGGTCCCCGGGACGGATACCGGCGGCCAAGGCCGGGCCGGCGAACACGCGCGTGACCTTGTACCCGCCGCCCGGCACCGCCACGCCGTCCACCCCGAGGCCGGCGACCGGCACGCGGAGCGGCAGCCGGTTCTTCGGCGGGGCGGGGTTCTTCAGGTCGCGCCGGGGGACGCTGACCACCCCGATCGCCGGCGGAAGTTCGCGCGGGCCGACCGCGGCAAGGAGTGTACCCGGTGGGGGTGAGAAACTCGCGGCCCACGGGACCGATTTCAGGCCGGCGGGCGGTAGCTTGAGGAGCGCGAGGTCGAACGCCGGGTCCACCCCGACGACCCGCGCGGCCACCGTCCGGCCGTCCAGCAGACGGCACTTCGGCTCGGCGGGCAACTCGCTGGCCTTGGTCAGCACCCAGGCGCTCTCCCCATCCCGTTCGACCACGGTCCCCAGAGCGACCGGCGCGGGGCCGTTCAGGACGACGACCGTCCCCGCCCGCGTCGCCTCCACTGCCGGCCGGTACGCGGCCCGCACCGCCGGTCCTTGCGCCCAGTCCCCGGTCGGAAGCCGGTCGGCCGCGACCAGCTTGGCGTCGATCCGCTCCCACATCTCGCGGTACTCCCGTCCCCTCGCCTCACGCCCGCCGACGGGCACCTCTTTCCGCCGCATGGCGCCGAGGTGGGCGTCGGCCAAGGCGCACCCGGTCGCGCTGAACAACATCGGTCCCGACCGCTCGGCCGCGACCGGGTCCTCGGGGAGGAGGTCGAGCAGGTCGGCGGATCCGCACCGGACGATCCCCACGAGCCGCCCGTCGAGGTCGAAGAACGGGCCGCCCGAGTCCCCGGTGGTGATCCGGCAGTCGGTGCAGAACCCGTCCTTCGTTGCGGCGACCACTCGCCCGAGCCGGACCGGGGCTGGCCGGCCCACCCGGTACCCGCCCGGGTGGCCGAGTTTGAGGACCCAGTCCCCGGGCCGCACCGTCGCGTCCCGCTTGAGGGGGGTGAACGGGTACGGGCCCGGCCCGGTCAGTTGCAGGAGCGACAGGTCCTGCGTCCGGGTCGCGCCCAAGAGTTCGGCCGGGCACTCCCGCCCGTCGGACAGGGTGCCCGTCGTCTTGGTGCCCGGCTCGTGGACCGCCCCGGGGTCTGTCCGGACGGCGTGGGTGACGTGGAACTGCGACAGGACCAGCCCGTCGGCGGTGATGATCACCCCCGAGGACGAGAATGTGGTGTCGGGCCCCTTCACCGCGACGACGGTGGTCGCCGCGGTCGCCGCCGCCTGGCGAACCTTCTCCTCAAGCCGCTTCAACCCGGACTCGTCGAGTTTTTCGACGTCGGGGGCAGGCCGTGCGGGCGGGGCCTCGGCCCGACCGTCTCGGGTCGGCAGCCAGACCGCGGCCCCGGTGGCGAGGACCACCAGGCCGACACACACCGCCTGCTCGTGACGCATGTCCCACCCCGGGTCGCGGTCCGCCTCGTTCGAGATCGCCCGCGGCCGGGCCGGTCCCGGCCGCGGTTTCCGTCCTCACCGCCAGTCGATCGTCCCGAAGACCGTGCTGAAGGCGTGCGGTCCCTTGTCCGACGAGACCGTCTTCGCGTTCTTGCCGTCCGCGTCGGCAACGACCAGGAATGCCTCCGTCTCGATGATTGCCTCGTCCGGGTCGAGCGTACCCTTCTTCAGCAACTTCTCGTGCAGTTGCTTCCAGGCGTAGGCGATCCGCTTGCCGTCCGGGGACCACGCGATACCGGTTGCCTGCGCGTTCTCCGGGAACTCGCCGACCGCCTCGCGCGTGCCGGTCTTCACGTCGAGCAGGTACGGCTTGCTACTCATGCCCCGCTGGTATGCGTGCTTCTGTTCCGGGTCGCCGTCGGTGAATAGGACCTTCGTGCCGTCGGGCGAGAACCGGCCCTGATTGGTGCAACCCGAGTAGCCGTTCAGATAGGACGGCCCGAGCATCTTGGTCAACGTGCGGACTTCCTTCTCGCCCGTTGTTGCCAGTCCGAGAATCGACTTCTTGGTCTTCGCCTCTATCGTCTCGACGAGGAACGTCTTCCCGTCTCGTCCGCAGTCGAGCACGCGGATGTTGTCCGACAGGTCGAGCTTTTCGGTCTTGCCCGTCTCGGGGTCGAGGAGCACACTCTCGAACGCCACGGGGTTCGGGAACGAGGTCATCTTGGCCGCGACGAGTTTCTTGCCGTCCGCCGTCCAGCGCAGATCGAGGTCTTGCGCGGGCACGTCCCACTCCTTCCCTTCGTCCGGCTTGTCGAGCTTCCGGACCACGACCTTGAATGGCCACGGCTTGTCCTCGGGTTCCCGTGGGAGCGGCTCGCCCTCGGTGGCGACGTAGGCCGCCCAGAGGCCGTCAGGCGAGAGGGCGGCGTGGCCGCGCGAGTGGGTTTTATCGGGAATCGGTAGTTCCGGGAGTCTCTTGCCGTCCGGGGTGAGGACCCAGCACGCCCCCGCGCGGCCGACGATGAGCGTACCGGGGCCGGGGGGCATCGCGGCCGGTTGGGGCTTCTTGTCGTCGGCATTCGCCGCGGGAGGCGGGGGCACCGCGGGTGGACCGGCTAACGCCCCGGACACCCAAACCCCGACCGCGAGCAGCAGACCGCCGAGGGCGGCGGCCTTGAGTTTGGTGAGGAACATGGTTCGCAGAACTCCTTTCGTTAAGGCGGCAACCTCGGCGGAGGCGGCCGCGAACGCTGCGCCGCCCGCGGCGAATGTCGTGGCCGCCCTGACCGCGGAAAGCACCAACAGGGCCGGCACCCCCGCGGCCGCCGTCTGTTCCAGTAGCACTGCGGCTAGTGCGCCCGTTGACAGGGTGATGCCGCGTCGCACTAACCGCTCCCGGAGCAGCTCGCGGGCGCGGCCCAGCCGCCAGGACAGGGAACTCTTCGGGCAGCCGAGCTCCTGTGCCGCCTGCTCGTTCGTCTTTCCCTCGAAGTAGCAGAGCACCACGGGCGCCCGGTATTTCTCCGGCAACTGAACCAGCTCCTCGTCCAAGATGAGGCGCAGCTCGTCCCACGTCCGTTCGTCAACGGGCTCGTAGCGCGCCTCCACCGCGGACCGCCTTTCGTGTTCGCGCCGCCGGATCGCACTCCCGCGGGCCTTGTGGGCGATCCGCAGGGCAACGCCGTGCAGCCAGGCGGCCAGCGACCCGTCCTTGTGGATGGACGTCGCCTTACGGCTGAGCACCAGGAACGTGGCCTGGAAGGCGTCCTCGGCCCCGCGCAGGTCGCCGAGTAGGCGGCGGCACACGCCCAGCACCATGGGGCCGTGCCGCTGCACCAGGAGGGTGAAGGCCGCCTCGTCCCGCTGCGTGCGGAACCGCTCCAAGAGCTCGGCGTCCGTCAGGTCTCTGGCCACCTGGACCTCGGCCGCGTGGCGCAGGTAGCAAAGAACTTTCTCCAGGGTTGCTCCCGGCATCGGTATGGTTCTCCGTACTCGGCGTGACGTCTCGCTACCGTATAGTGCCCGATGAACACCGGCTGGACGGAAACGGCGGAAGAAAACTTCTGCCGTGGACGATTCGGCGCGTGTTTTCCTTTTCTGAGCACCAGGAACGTGGCCTGGAAGGCGTCCGCCGCCGCGTGTTCGTGCCCGAGCACCCGGCAGCACACCGCGAGCACCATCCGCCGGTGCCGCCAGACCCTGTTCCTGACCGACACGAGCAACGGCTCGGTCGTCGGGAGTACGACGGTGAACGGTAAGCGTCCACTGAGTGGCCGCGGGTGTGCGTTGAGTTCGGGCGGCGCGGCGGGTTGAGTATTCAGGAGTTGGTGGGGAGGTGCTGTTTGGCCCAGACGTCGGGCAGCAGATTTGTCACGTCGG
>JAQGHQ010000597.1 GCA_028288765.1 Gemmataceae bacterium
GTGTACTGCTTGTACACCGCCCCGCCCTTGCCCACGTTCGTCCCGTCGAGGAAGTTGCCGGTGTAGAACTGCAACCCCGGCTCGGTCGTCAGCACCTCCAGCACCCGCCCGCTCTTCGGCTCGGTGACGCGGGCCGCCAGCTCCGGCCGATCGGTCGTCCCCTTGTCGAGGACGTAGTTCAAGTCGAACCCGACCGGGTCCCCGCCGGCCGCCTTCAGGTCCTTCCCGGCCGGCTTCGGCTTCGTGAAGTCGAACGGGGTGCCGGCGACGGGGTCGATCTTGCCCGTCGGGATCAGGGTCTCGTCGGCCGGGGTGTAAGTCTTCGCGAGGATCTCCACCTCGTGCCCGAGGATGTCGCCGCTGGCGTGCCCGGCGAGGTTGAAGTAGCTGTGGTGCGCGAGGTTGCAGAGGGTCGGCTTGTCGGTGGCCGCCCGGTAGTCCACCACCAGTTCGTTATTGTCGGTGATGGTGTAGCTCACGATCACCGACAGGTTTCCGGGGTAGCCTTCCTCGCCGTCCTTGCTGGTGTAGGTGAACTTCACCCCGGGGCCGGTGGCGCCGAGGAACGACTCGGCCTTCCACACCTTCTTGTCGAACCCTTCCTTCCCGCCGTGCAGGTGGTTCGCGCCGTTGTTCGTGGCGAGCGTGTACTGCTTGCCGTCGATGCCGAACTTCCCCTTGGCGATGCGGTTCGCGCTGCGACCGGCGTTCGCCCCGAAGTACGGATGGCCCTTCAGATAGCCATCGAGCTTGTCGAACCCGAGGGCGACGTCGGCGAGCTTGCCAGACTTATCGGGAACGTGGAGCTCGGTGACGATCGCCCCGTAGGTGATGCACTTCGCGACCACCCCGTTGCGGTTGGTCAGCGTGTACTCGGTGATCGCGGTATTGTCGGCGGTCTTACCGTAGGGGGTCTCGGCGACCGACGGGCCGGTCTTGGCTTTCACGGGTGCGTCCTTCGGCGGCTGGGCCGGCACGGCGGCGGCCAGCCCGAGGGAGAGGATCAGGGCGGGGAGAGCGCGGGTCATAGTGGGGAATCCTCCGGATGCGGACAGGTGGCGACATGCTATCCGCCGGGACGGCGTGGGGAAAGCTACTGGTTTCGGGAGGGAGCCGCGATAATGAACTGAGAGGTTCGGCCCCGGACAAACAGCCTGAGAATGGCCACAAAAAGGCACGAAAAGTCACAAAAAGTAATGACACAGTCTTGACCTGCTGCGCTTTTCCCCTCGTCCCCACGCTCGACGCGCAGAGCGTGGGAACCAGACCTCGAAGAGCTTCGGGTTTTAACTTTTGTGCTTTTTCGTGCCTTTTTGTGGCCATTCTTGCCTTTGACTCATTTCGTTGCCATTCCCGCCTTCGGAGCCCGCGTATGTTCCGCGAGATCATTGAACCGGCCGACCCGGCCGTTTACGACATCGTGACCACGAAGAAAGGCCCGGCCGGGCACCTCCCGCTGAACGCCGACCTGCTCCGGCACGCCCCGAGCGGCGACCTGTTCGGGTGGACGCAGAACGTCGGGATGGGCTGGAATCCGGCCCTGCTCGGCGGGAAGGAATTCCTGATCCTCAGTACCCACGGCGGGCTGCGGGCCGAGGACGGCACCCCGATCGCGCTCGGGTTCCATTCCGGGCACTGGGAGGTCGGGCTACTGGTCAAGGCCGCGGCCGAGGAGTTCCAGCGGCTGCGGTGCGTCCCGTTCGCCGGGGCGGTGACCGACCCGTGCGACGGCCGGACCCAGGGCACGCCCGGCATGTACGACAGCCTGCCGTTCCGGAACGACGCCTCGCAGGTGATGCGGCGGCTGATACGGAGCCTGCCCACCCGGTCCGGGGTGATGGGCGTGGCGACGTGCGACAAGGGCCTGCCCGCGATGATGATGGCCCTGGCGTCGCAGCACGACCAGCCGACGGTCCTCGTCCCCGGCGGGGTGATGCTCGCGGGTGAAGCAGGGGACGAGGACACCGGGAAGGTGCAGACAATCGGGGCCCGCTTCGCGCAGGGCGAGATCACGCTCGAAGAGGCGGCAGAGGCGGGGTGTCATGCGTGCGCGAGTCCCGGCGGCGGCTGTCAGTTCCTCGGCACCGCGGCGACCTCGCAGGTGGTGGGCGAGGCACTCGGCCTGAGCCTGCCGCACTCGGCCCTCGCCCCGTCGGGTCAACCAGTGTGGCTCGATATGGCCCGGCGGTCGGCGAAGGCCCTCCTACACATGAGCACCCGCGGGATCAAGACGCGGGACATCATCACCGAAGCGTCGGTCCGGAACGCGATGGCGGTCCACGCGGCGTTCGGCGGGAGCACGAACCTCCTGCTCCACACGCCGGCGATCGCGTTTTATGGCGGCGTCAAGCGGCCGACGATTGATGACTGGACCGGTATCAACCGGAAGGTCCCCAGGCTGGTGGACGCCCTGCCGAACGGCCCGATCGGGCACCCGACGGTGCGCGTGTTTCTGGCCGGCGGGGTGCCGGAGGTGATGCTCCACCTGCGGGATCTCGGGGTGCTCGAACTCGGCGCCCTGACCGCGAGCGGCGAGACCCTCGGCAAGGTGCTCGACTGGTGGGCGAAGTCGGAACGCCGGACGCGCCTGCGGGCGATGCTGAAGGACCGCGATCGGGTCGACCCGGACACGGTCATCATGTCGCCGGCGGCGGCGAAGGCTCGCGGGCTGACGAGCACGGTCACGTTCCCGCTGGGGAACCTCGCCCCCCAGGGATGTGTCATCAAGTCGACGGCGATCGATCCGTCGGTGGTCGGCGCGGACGGGGTGTACCGGAAGGTCGGCCCGGCGAAGGTGTTCACGACGGAGAAGGCGGCGATCGCGGCGATCAAGGGGGAAGGTCCGAAGACAGTAGTGGCGGGCGACGTGCTGGTGCTGTGCTGTCGCGGGCCGATGGGGAGCGGGATGGAGGAGATTTACCAGATCACGTCGGCGTTGAAGTTCCTGTCGTGGGGCAAGCAGGTGGCGGTCATCACGGACGCGCGGTTCAGTGGCGTCTCGACGGGGGCGTGCATCGGGCACGTGTCGCCGGAGGCGCTGGCCGGCGGGCCGATCGGCAAGCTCCGCGACGGCGACCGCGTCCAGATCGTGATCGACCGCAACCGATTGGAGGGGAGTATCGACCTCGTGGGCGACGAGACGGGGGTGTCCGGCCCGGCGTGGGGTACGGCGGAGCTGACGAAGCGATCCCCGCGACCGGACCTCGCCCCGGACCCAGGGTTGCCCGCAGACACGCAGCTGTGGGCGCTGCTCCAGAACGCGAGCGGCGGCGTGTGGGGCGGGTGTGTGTACGACGTGGAGGCGATCGGGGCGAGGCTGGCGCGGTGAACCCGGTGTGCCGGAAGCCGCCAGGTGTTCGGAGACGAATCCATGACCTCGATCGATTTCCTGACGGCCGAGACCGCATGCGTTCAAAACGTGATCGCGTGGCATTGTCGTAGCAGCCGGAAGTGTCGTCTGTTCGCGGTGGTTTCATGCCGCTTCGTGATCGATCATATTACTTACCGGCCGTGCCAGTATTTGATCGATCTTGCGGAGAATTTCGCGGACGCGCGGGGGGTATCGGCCTACGCGCTCAGACAAGCGCGGCGGTGCGTTTACAGCTGGGGGAATTCCCCTAAGCGTGTCGGCGATCTATGGGAATCCAAGTGGGCGGCATATCATGCGGCGGTACCAACCATCATCCCCCCGGTGTTCGGCTTCTTGAATACGAAGACGTATCGGCCGTACCTCGCCGACATCTTCGGCAACCCCTTCCGCCCGGTCGCGTTCGACCCCGCCTGGCAGATCTCGCCTACGACACGGGCGATAAGGCCAGTCTGTATGCCGCTGCCGGGATCGCCGATTACCGGGTGCTCGACGTGGTGAACAACCGGCTGTACGTGTTCCGCGACCCCCGACCGGACCCGAGCCAACGGTTCGGGCACGGGTACTTCCAGCAAATCATCAACACCCCGTCCGATCGTGTCGCCCCGCTCGCCGCCCCGAACAGCCCCGTCACGGTGAGCGATCTGCTGCCGTAAGTGACCCGGCGGGAGGGTAACCCCGCGGGCGCTTACAATGTCTTCATGTCAGACCCCCCGAAGAAGAAGAAGCGGCCGTTCTGGCGGAAGAAGTACCGCCGGTCCACCCGGGCCGGCGAGCACCGGCCCGTCCTGATCGCCGAAGTCCTCGCCGCCCTCGACCCGCAACCGGGCCAGACCGTCGTCGATTGCACCATCGGGTTCGCCGGGCACGCCCTCGAACTGCTCAAACGAGTCGGGCCGGACGGGGTGCTGATTGCCACCGACCTCGACCCCGCGAACATCGAGCCCGCCCGGCTAAAGCTCGACGCCGCCGGTGGGCTGTTCGCGGTCCACCACGCCAACTTCGCCGGGCTGCCGCACGTCCTCGCCGCCGAGGGCGTGGCCGGCGTCGACGGGCTCCTGGCCGACCTCGGCATGTCGAGCATGCAGGTCGACGACCGCGGCCGCGGGTTTTCGTTCATGCGCGACGGCCCGCTCGACATGCGGATGGACCCGACCCGCGGCCGGACCGCCGCCGACCTCCTCAACACCCTGCCCGCCGCCGACCTCGCCGCCGCGTTCCGCGATCTCGGCGACGAACCGAAGGCCGACGCCGTCGCCGCCGCGGTCGTCGAGTATCGCAAATCCAAGCCGATCGAGCGGACGAAAGAGCTCCGCGGGCTGATCGAGCAGGCCGCCCCGGTGCAGCTCGACCGCACCCCCGGCGCCCCGCCCGAGCGGAAGCAACTGCTGCTCCCGCTCACCCGCGTGTTCCAGGCCCTCCGCATTCTGGTGAACCGCGAACTCGCCAACCTGCAACAGCTGCTCCGTGTCCTCCCGGGGATCCTGAAGCCGGGGGGAACGGTGGCGCTTATCAGCTTCCACAGCGGGGAGGATCGGCTCATCAAGGCCGCGCTGCGCGACGGCTTCCGGGCCGGGATCTACGACCGGGTTTCCGACGACCCGGTGCGCCCTGCGATCGAGGAGAAACGGGAGAACCCCCGCTCGCGGTCGGCGAAGTTGCGCTGGGCGAGGAGGGCAAAATAGCGGCCCCGCCGGGCGGGGCTCGGTCCCTTCCCTCGACTCAGCCTTTCTTGGCCTTTGCGTACAGGTCGGCGACGGTATCCCAGTTGATCACGCCGAACCACGCCTCGACGTACTTCGGCCGGGCGTTCTTGTACTTCAGGTAGTACGCGTGCTCCCATACGTCGATCCCGAGGACCGCCGTCTTGCCGTCCGTGATCGGGTTGTCCTGGTTCGGGCTGCTGGTGATCGCGAGCGGCTTCCCGTCCTTCCCGCCCACGACCAGCCACGCCCACCCGCTCCCGAACCGGCCCGTCGCCGCCGCGGTGAACGCCTTCTTGAACCCGTCCAGCCCGCCGAAACTGTCGTCCAGCGCCTTGGCCAGGTCGCCCTTCGGCTCGCCGCCGGTCCCCGGCTTGGCCATCCAGTTCCAGAACCACGTGTGGTTCAGGTGCCCGCCGCCGTTGTTCCGGACCGCCGTCTGGACCGCCTCGGGCAGCTTCTTGTAGTTCGCCACCACCTCCTCGATCGGCTTACCCAGCCAGTCCGGGGCGGCCCCCAGGGCCTTGTTCAGGTTGTCGACGTAGGCCTGGTGGTGCTTGGTGTGGTGGATCGTCATCGTCTCCGTGTCGATGACCGGTTCCAGCGCATCGTACCCGTAAGGCAGCTTCGGCAGGGTGAATCCCTTCTTGTCGGCGGCGGGGACGAGCCCGGGAACGGCCAGAACGGTGGCACCGGCGGCGGTGGCGCGGAGCATGTCGCGGCGGGTCAACATTGGAGAAGACTCCTGACAGGTCTGGAGGGAATCGGCCTGGTGGGCGGAACGCGGAACGCACCGAAATGGTAGCAACCGACGGGGCATGAGGGGAGAAAAATGGACACTTCTCGCTGGATGCGACACCGGCGCTGCTTCTTCGTTCCCACGCGGAGCGTGGGAAGGAGGGGGAGGGGAGCACCGGGGAGAAGGTGGCGTGGCGACCGAGACGGGTCGGTCTTCTCCTCTCGCGCCGCGGGGGCCGGACCACCCGGCCGGGACCCGGTCGCCCGGTCCGTCCGACTGGCGGTCGGGGTGCCCGCGGCACTCGCCCGGTCCGGCCGCGCCCCGCCGGACCCCGCCCCGGGGAGCGGGTCGTGGCAGATTTTGTCAGGGTTTGGCAGCCCCGGGGCCGGTTTTCCCTCCTCCGGTGCCCGCACCCCCACCCCCGGCTCGGCCGCGGAGGCGGGAGGAGTGGGCGGACCTCCCGGCCCGGGCCCGCCCGCCGGCGGGGACGGCACCCCCACCGCGGGCTCC
>JAQGHQ010000424.1 GCA_028288765.1 Gemmataceae bacterium
GCGGTCATGCTGGCCCTGATCATCGTCGTGTGCATCGCGGCCATCACCACCCTCGGCAGCAACGCCAACTCGACGTTCAGCTTCGTCGGGTCCTCGATCAAGCCGCCGGCCACCGGCAGCTGACCGCCCACCCGATCCGCGAGCCACACGACAACCCCGCCGTCTCGGCGGGGTTGTCTCCTTCCCGGGACGACGACCCCATGTCGGGGATCCAGACACTGTCGAAATCGCTTTGCCGGAAAAGCCGGCAAACCCGTCACGCCCCGCTCGGGCGTGTCCTAAGTCACTCTCAGCCTGAGGGAGACAATCAACCCCCCAGCCCAGGAAGCCGACAAGTCGCCGGTCGACTCCGGCCACCTGCCACGCTCTCGGGCCCGCTGTTGCTCCACAAGGTTACCCGTTGGTAATTCCCATTCCGGTGTGGGACCACTTACCCCAGTCACTGATATCCGGGCAAAAAGAGAGGGTTATCATGAGCACTCTGACACAACTGGTCGTCGCGTTTCTGAAGAAGGAAGACGGCCCCACTGCGGTCGAGTACGCGGTGATGCTGGCTTTGATCATCGTCGTTTGCATTGCCGCAATCACGACGCTGGGCAGCAACGCGAACAGCACCTTCTCGTTCGTCGGGTCTGCCGTCGCGCCCCCGACGACCGGCAGCTAACGCGCCCGTGCGGCGAGCCGGCCGGGCCACCGACAGTCGACCCCCGGGTCGACTGTCACTTCGTGCCAAGGTGTGACTTGACGGCCGCCACGACCGCCTCGCGGGCCTTGGCGGTCAGGCCGCCGGGCTTGAAGGCATGGTTCGAGCGGACGACCTTATTGCTGTAAAGCAGAACGGTGACGCCGGCGTCCGGACTCAGGGCGTAGTCCGTCACCTTCGCCGGGTCGACCACGGCGAGAACGACGTGCTTCAGGTTCGCACCGTCGGCAAACTTGCCGAGCCTGCGCTTCATTTCGGTGGACGGGTCGGTCACGACCAGGCAAATGCCGACGTCGAGCCCGTCTACTCCGGGTGCGGCCTTCTCGACCGCCCGCACCAGTTCGCTCAGCTCGGCCGACGGCTGCCGGGCGAACATCATCACGACCCGGGCGTTGCCGTACTTGCAGAACAGACAACTCTCGTCCCCCGCGTCGGGGCCGGTCAACACGAGCACCTCGAACCGCCCGGGTATCGTCGAGCCGACTTGTGGGCCGGAGGTGAGCTCATCCGCCCGCACCGACCCGCCGGCAAGCAGCGCGACTACCCCCGCCAGAAATGCTCTCCTCTCCAGATCCCGTTTCGGCCGCGGGAGCGTCATGGTTTCTTGTCCAGTTCATCCTTAATGAGACGTTCCACCCCAACAGGCGGTAACCGCTCTTCCGCGCTGGTCCAGACCCGCTCCCCGTTCCGCCCGAATACAACCATGTGGGGAATACCCCCGCCGTACCGATACCGCTCGGCGAAATCCTTCCCGTCTTCCCGGGTGCGGGGAGTCCAGAGGAAGTTCGCGAACTTCGCCCGCTGTTTCTTCAGGAACCTCAGGACCGAATCCTTGTCCTCCGACTCGTCCAGGCTGACCGAAATGCATACGAGTCCGAAATCCGCATACTTGGAATCCAGGTCGACGAGATGGGGAAACCGTTCCCGGCACGGCCCGCACCTGGTTGCCCAGAAATCCACCGCGACGACGGAGCCCTTGTTCTCTCTCACCACCCGGTCGAAGTCGGCGTACCGTCCTTCCACCAGGGTCACGCCGTCGGCCTTGGCCGTGGGCTCCCCGGCGGGCTCACACCCGCCCACGGCGACGGCTGCGACGAGTCCAACCAGCGCCGGAAACCATGCCCGCATGGGTTCGCCCTCTGCAGCCGGATGACCGGCCGGTTATTTCGACAGTTCCGCTTCGACCATCCTGTCCAGCTGCTCGTCCGTCAGCTTCGCGCCGGATTCGCTGTCCCATACCTTCCGCCCGCCCCTGTCGAAGATCGCCATGTGCGGGATGCCGGCGAACTCGCCGAACCGGGCTTCTAGCTTCGGCAGCTCCCCGTCCGGGTCGGTGGCGATGAAGTTCGGGAACGAGGCCCCTTTTTCCTTCAGGAATGCCAGGACCTTCTCCTTCCCGTTCTCTTCCTGGTAGTCCTTCGCGTGCTCCCACTTGTCCATGCTCACGGAGACGCACACCAGCCCCTTCTCGGCATACTTCTTGTGCATCGCCACGAGATGGGGGAACGTCTTGACGCACGGGCCGCACCACGTCGCCCAGAAATCGACCACCACGACGTTGTCCTTGTATCCCTTTACCGCCGCATCCAGAATCTCGGCCCGAACCTCCGAGACCGTGACCCCGGACGGCCTGGGCTCGGCCTGTTTGGGCAGGGGGTCCGTCCCGCCGCCCCCGCCTACGTTACCCTCGCAACCGGACAACCAGACGATTGCCGAAGCGAGAACCACGCCAGCCCAGACCTGCCGGGACCGCAACACTTTCATCCCCATCCCCCTCTGTACCGATCGGCTACCGGCCGATCGTGTCATCTTCGGAGGAAACCACCGGCGGGTCAACGCCGGCCTACTCAGCCTCTCCCGTCGCTGCTAAACTGTTGCAAGAGGATCCCGCCCAGCTGCGGGGCTGACCCCGTAGCCCGATCCACGCCACACCGAGCGCCGACGAAATGCCGACGCCGACTTCGAATATCCGCAACTTCTGCATCATTGCCCACATCGACCACGGCAAGAGTACCCTGGCCGACCAGTTCCTGCTCAAGACCGGGGCGGTGTCCGAACGGGACATCAAGGCCCAGACGCTCGACAGCATGGACCTGGAGCGGGAGCGGGGCATCACCATCCGGATGCACCCGGTCACGATCTACCACCAGTACAACGGCCAGCGGTACGAGCTGAACCTGATCGACACCCCCGGGCACGTCGACTTCAACTACGAGGTGTCCCGGAGCCTCGCGGCGTGCGAAGGGGCGATCCTACTCGTCGACGCCTTCCAGGGCGTACAGGCCCAGACCGTCGCCAACGCCTTCCTCGCGATGGACGCGCACCTCAAACTCATCCCGACGCTCAACAAGATCGATCTTCCGCACGCCCGGCCGGACTTCGTCATCGGGGAGATGGAACAGGCGTTGATGACCGACCCGGCCGAGGTCATGAAAGTCAGCGCCAAGGCCGGACTCGGGATCGAGGACCTTCTCGGGGTCGTGATCGACCGGGTCCCGGCGCCGACCGGCGATCCAGCCGCGCCCCTCAAGGCGCTCATCTACAACAGCCACTTCGACACGTACAAGGGCGTGGTCGTCTACGTCCGGATGGTCGACGGGTCGATCAAGCCGGGGCAGCGGATCAAGCTGATGCGGCTCGGCCGCGAGTACGTGATCACCGACATCGGCCAGTTCCGGCCGGCAATGACCAAGTGCGACGAACTGGCCGCGGGTCAGGTGGGGTACTTCACGGCGAACATCAAGAACATCGGCGACGTCAACATCGGCGACACGGTGACCGACGCCTTCAACCCGACGGCCGAGCCGCTGGCCGGGTACAAGGAGCCGAAACCGATGGTGTACTCCGGCCTCTACCCGGTGAACAATAACGAGTTCGAGGACCTGCGGGAGGCGCTCGCCAAGCTGAAGCTGAACGACAGCTCGTTCACCTACCAGCCGGAGGTGTCCGACGGGCTCGGGTTCGGGTTCCGGTGTGGGTTCCTCGGGATGCTCCACCGCGAGATCATCCAGCAGCGACTCGAGCGAGACTGCGACCTGAACCTCGTCCAGACCGCCCCGAACGTGACCTTCGAGATCCAGAAGAAGGACGGGACGGTGATCACCGTCCACGGCCCGCAGGACGTCCCGGACGCCGGGCTGATCGATGAGTTCCGGGAGCCGATCGTGAAGATCAGCTTCCTGATCCCGGCCACGAATATCGGTAGCCTGATGGGGATGTGTACCGACCGCCGGGGGACCTTCGTCCGGACGGAATACCTGAGCCAGCAGCGGGTCATTCTCGTCTACGAAATGCCGCTCGCGGAGGTGATCTACGACCTGTACGACAAGCTGAAGTCCGTCACCCACGGGTACGGGACGATGGACTACGAAGTGCTCGGGTACCGGGCCGCCGACCTCGTGAAAATGGACATCCTGGTCCACGGGAACAAGGTCGACGCCCTGTCGATCATCGTCCACCGGGCGGCCGCCGAGCGGCGCGGTCGAATGGTGCTGAAGAAGCTTCGAGAAGAGATCGACCGCCATCTCTTTGAGGTGGCCCTACAGGCAGCGATCGGGGCCCGCGTCATTGCCCGCGAGACGATCGCGGCGATGAAAAAGAATGTTACCGCCAAGTGTTACGGGGGCGACATCACCCGGAAGCGGAAGCTCTGGTCCAAACAGGCCGAGGGCAAGAAACGGATGAAGCAGATCGGGCAGGTCGAAGTCCCCCAGGAGGCGTTCATGGCGGTCCTGGAATCGGACGAGTAGGGGTCCCCCGGCCGACCGGGACCGCCGCCGTGGCGGCCGCCCGGGCCCCAGAACACCAGCCGCGAGTTCGCCGTGGACGACTCCCCCCGCCCCCCTCTCACTGCCGAGTCGGCGGACCATCCGGCCGGAGCTGGGGCGGGGGACCCACCGGCGGGCCCAGCTCCCCCGCCGCCCCCCTCGACACCCACCGCGGACCCCCTCCCGCTTCCCGCCCCGGCCGCCCGCGAACCCGGTGGGCGAGGGACGCCGGCCCCGGCCCCCCCGACTCCCCTGCGGCTGCTGGTCACCGTCGGGGTGGTGTTCCTGATCATCTTCCTCTTTCTCCGCACCGCGACGGTCGAGCCGTTCGGCGTGCCGACCGGGAGCATGGCCCCGACGCTCATCGGCAACCACCGCGAAGCGCCTTGTCCGCGGTGCGGCTTCCCGGTCCGGGTGGGCACCCCGCTCGGCGGCGAACGGTCCGGGTTCTACGCCGACATCCACTGCCCGAACTGCGGGAAGTCGACGAACCTGTCGGACGCCCGGGACGTCAGCGGCGACCGCCTGCTCGTCGACAAAAACATCTACAGCCTCCGCCGTCCCCGCCGCTGGGAGGTGGCCGTGTTCCGCTGCTCGGCCGACATGGGCAAGCCATACGTGAAGCGGGTGATCGGGCTGCCCGGCGAGGAGATCGTGATCGCCGACGGTGACGTGTACGCCGACGGCGAACTGCTCCGCAAGTCGCTCGGCGAGGTCCGCGAAGCCCTCGTCCCCGTCTTCGACATGGCCTACAGCCCTTCCCCCGGCGGCTGGGGCCCGCGGTGGCTGGTCTACCCGCCCGACGGGGATGTCCGGCTCCCCCGCGACGGAGCGCCGGACCCGAGTCCGGCCGACGGGACCGTCCTCAAGGACGGCGCCCTCCTGCTCGACGCCGCGGCGTCCCCGCAGCAGGAGGTCCGCCTGGAATACCGCCACTGGAACCTGGACGAGAATCGCGAGGAACCGGTCCGCTCGGCGAACAGCTATGACGGCGGGGGGCGGACGAGTAACGTCTACCCCGTACACGACTTCTACCTGCGCTGCGAGGTCGAGGTCGGCGCGGCGGCCGGGGCCGGCTCATTCGCCTGTCGGCTCTTCGACGGGACGGACGCGGTCGCCGCCGAGGTCTCGGTCGGGCCGAAAGTGACCGGCCACATCCACCTGACCCACGACCGCAACGGCGGGCTGTCGTCGGGCCCGGGTGTCGCCCTCGAACCCGGCCGCAAATACAACCTGGAGTTCGCTTTCGTCGACCGGCGGGCGAGCTTCGCGGTCGACGGGAAGGTGGTCGTCCCACCGGCCGATTTACCCCCGGACCGGAAGCGGGGTGAAGTCCGTCGCCCCCTCCAGCTCGGTGCCCGCGGGTGCCGGGTCGTCGTCCGCGACCTGAAGCTGTTCCGCGACATCCATTACACCCAGGCCGGCCGAAACGGCACCCGCTCTCCCGCCAAACTCGGCCCGACCGATTACTTCATGCTCGGCGACAACAGCGGGAACTCGCAGGACAGTCGGGAATGGCCCGTCCCGGGCGTGCCGGAAGCCGACTTCATCGGTAAACCATTCCTGATCCACCAGCCGCTCCGGATCGGGCGGATGACGCTCGGCAATCGGGACCGTCTGGTCCAGACTCTCGACTGGTCGCGGCTGCGATGGCTGCACTGAACCCGCCCGGGACAAAGCACTAACGTCAAAGCACGGTGCTCGAAATAAGACAAAGAGCCGAAGTCCGAATGACTGTACGGCCCGATTCCGGGGGTTCGTTATTTTTTGTTGTTCGGCTCTGGGCCTTCGATTTCACCCCTGAAAGGGGTCCGCATGACCGGTACCGCGACCACGCCCGCCGCCAAGGACCCGAGCAAGAAGAAGCCGACCCATCCCCCGGATCGGACGCGGGAGGCGATCGAAACCATCGTCTTCGTCGTCGTCCTCGTCCTGCTCCTGAAACTGTTCGTGACCGAGGCGTTCGTCATCCCCACCGGGTCGATGGCCGAGACGCTCTACGGCTACCAGAAGATCATCACGTGTCCGAAGTGCGGGCACGAGTTTCCGGTCAACTCGCACGACGAGGTCGAAGGAAACCCTGCCGGCCACAAACACCGCCTCGTCGCATTCACCTGTCCGAACTGTCGATACCGTGGGCGGGTCGGGACGTTGACCCCGCCCCCCCCCAACCGGACGGGCGATCGCGTTCTCGTGCTGAAGCCGATTTATCACGTTCGCGGTCCGGACCGAGGGGACGTGGTGGTATTCAAATACCCCGAGAAACCCCAGGATAACCACGTCGCCCAGAACTATATCAAGCGGGCGGAGGGATTCGGCGGGGAGACACTCGGCATCCACCGCGGGGACCTGTATACCACGCGGTCGATCAAATACCCGCCGGACGCCCGGGACGAATACGGGAACCTTCTCTACCCCCGACCGGACAACCCGGCTGATTTATGGCGGGGCGATCCGGATCGGGGACCGGACTACAGATACCCGAACAACAAGCGGGCGATGGATCTATTCGATGCATCGCGGCGGGCCGGGTTCCCGGTGGGGAAAGGGGGGTTTGAGATCGTCCGTAAGACGGAAGCCCAAGTCCTCGCCTGCCAGCGAATCGTGTGGGATAACGACCAGCAACCGAAGGACTTGGCCGAGGTGGTGCCGCCGCGGTGGTACCCCGAGGCCGAAGGGAAGTGGAACGGGGACTCGCCCCGCCAACCCCGGCTGTTCGTTCACAAGTCCGAGGGGATGGACTGGATCCGGTATCGGCATTTACCGATGGTCTGGAAGAACTATCCCGCCGACCCGTTCGACCCGATGCCGCAAACAGACCTCGGCGAACTTGCGGCGCAGCCCGCCCGCCCGGTCGACAATTTCCTCGGCTACAACAACGGCGTCTCGGAGGGGGGGATCCCCAAAACCTCAGCGGACGACGAGAGGTGGGTGGGCGACCTCCTACTGGAGTGTGAAGCCGAGATCGAGACCGGGGCGGAGGTCGTACTGGAACTGTCGAAGGGAGTCAGCCGGTTCCGGGCCACGTTCGCCGACGGCCGCGTGGTCCTTTCCCGCACCGGGCCCGGCGAGGGGGAACTGGCCGCCCGGCCGTGCAAGGTCAAGGACACCGGGAAATACAAACTCCGCTTCGCCAACGTCGACTGCCGGCTGTGGGTCTGGGTGAACGATCGACTCATCGACTTCGGGACCGACGGGGACTATTCGCCGGCGTCCACCGTCCCGCCGGACGCGATCGACTCCGAAGGTTACACCCGCGAGAACGATATCGCCGCCCCGGCCAGTATCGGGGCCAAGGGACCGGTGACCGTCCGGGCGATCAAGCTTCACCGCGACATTTATTACACCCGCACGCTCCCGACCCGCGACGCCGGCGACCACTCCCACGCCGACCTGTATTACGTCCACCCGGATCACTACCTGTGCCTGGGGGACAATAGCGCCCAGAGCTCGGACAGCCGGAAGTGGGGCCTGGTCCCCGATCGCCTGATGTTGGGCAAGGCGGTGTTCGTCTTCTTTCCGATCGGCCGCGTCGGATTCATCAAGTGACCGCGCGACCCCCGGCCGGGCGCGGGCCGGCCGGCGCGAATGCTTACGGGACGGGACATGCTGACCGGGGAAATCCAGATTCGGGTCCGGTACGCCGAGACCGACCGCATGGGGCTCTTGCACCACGCGAACTACCTGGTCTACTTCGAACAGGCCCGGACGGAGTTGCTCCGGGCCCGGGGCCGAACGTACAAAGACCTGGAGGACGCCGGCTTCTATCTCGTGCTCGCGAAGATCGAGGTCAGGTACAAGAGCCCAGCCTACTACGACGACGTATTGACGATCCGGACCACCGTGACGCGGAGTACCCCGGTCCGGCTGGAACATAAGTACGAGGTCTTCCGTGATGGGAAGCCGGTCGCCGAAGGCGTGACCACGCTCGCGTGCGTCGACGCCGCCGGGAAGCTCCAGCCCATGCCGGAGTGGCTGACGGAAGAGAAAAAACCTGAACAAGAAGTGTGACAGGATAACAGGATATCCGGGATTAGAATGCAATCCGGTTTCATCCTGTTATCCTGTCGATATTTTTCGGCCCGACCCGTAGCCGACCCGGGAGAAACGACCCGTGCGCAGGTTCTGGATCCACCACGTCCTGCCGCTGGCGTTTTGCCTGATCCCGGTTCTCGGGGCCGGGCTGGTGTTCGCCGCCGTCCCCGTCGACGCCCGCCGGGATTACCTCGCCCGGGTGCAGGAATCGGGGCTGGACTGGATCATCCTCGCCCTCGGGTTCACCCTGTTCGCCGGACAAACCGTGTTGGCGTGGCGGGCGCTCCGGTGGCGGGTGGCGGACGCGAACTTCGACGAGGGGGCCGACCGGTGGCTCACCCACCTCGCCCAGGGGGCCGAATGGTTCCCCCTTCTGGGGTTGATCGGGACCGTGGCCGCCATCCTCCAGACGTTCAGCTCGATCACCCCCGGGTCGAACCCGACCCCGCAGGACATCATCAAGAAGTACGCCCCGGCGATCACCGCGACGGGGAGCGGGCTGTTCATGGCCCTGATCAACATCCTGCCGACATGGGTGGTCGCGGCCGGCCGCGACCTGATCCGCGCCCTCGGCGGCTACGCCCCGGTCCCCGGTCCCCCGGTCCAGGCCCCGCCGGCGAGCGGGCCGAGCCAGATCACCGGAACGCCGGTCGGGCTCGGCGGCGCGAATAACGCCCCGGGGGGCCGCCCGTGATCTCCCTCCCCCGCCGGTCGGTCACCCGGTTCTTCATCCCCCTGATCGACGTCCTGATCCTCCTGTTCTGCATCTTTCTGTTGATGCCGTTCGTGAGCGCGCCGGCGCGGCCCGACGACGAAAAGCCCGACGCCAAGGCCCCTCCCCCGGCCGCCCTCCCGACCGACGTGCAGGAGCTCCAGAAGCAGCTGGCGGCGGTGACGAAGGACCGCGACGAGGCGGCGAAGCGACTCGACCGGTTCCAGAAGGAGCGGGGAGAGCGGCTGGTGGTGCGGGTGCTGGAGATCGATCCGGGCAGCGGTCGACTGGTGTACTACGCCCCGGGCCGGCAGGAGATCGCGTCGCAGGCCCAGGCGGAACAGCTGATCGCCTACGAGAAGCGACTGGCCGGTGAGAAGGACATCTTCTTCACCATCCAGTATCCCAGACAGGCATCGAAACACCCCACCGAAACAGACCTGGCGGGCTACCGGGACTGGTTCAAGAACGTCCCCCACGGGTTCGAGATCCCCAGACCCGGCTCGTAAACCAGGGGACCGGTGCCGTAGGATGGAATTGGGGCGTGCGGAGTCCCGACGCGGAGGCGGCCCGATGTCTGGAGCAATACCGATGTTCGTATCGGGTGCGGCCGAAAAGCTGGCCGCGATCGGGATCAAGTGTCTGGCCGTGGCCGGTGGGTTCCTGGCCGGGTACGCGATCGGCGGGGCCACCGTCTGGGCTCTTGACCGGTGGGTCCTGGCTCAAAAAGCCCCCGACTTCCTGAAGAAGTCGGTCCGGGTGGTGGCGGGGGTCGCGGCCGCACTCCTGGTCGCCTTCATCGTCTTCGGCGACGGGACTGGTGGCGGCTGGTTCGGCGGGGGTGGTGGGAGTGGTGACGGGAACGGCACCAACCCCTCGCAGTCCTCGGACCCTGGGAAACAAAACGACCAGTCGACGCCCCCGGTCAAACAGCCCGACCCGAAAACGACGCCCAAGCTGGATACGCCCAAAACGCCCGACGTGAGGCCCGAAGATCCGCGCGTTCGGGTCACCTTCCTCGGCGGGGATGCGGTCCAGGGCGACCGGTTCTACCTGCTGGACGACGACCCGAGCCCGAAGACGTTCGACGAGTTGAAGAAGGCCGTCATGGCGCGGAAAGAGGGAACACCCCGGCCGATGTTCCTGCTCGTCCAGTTCCCCGGCGACCCCCGGCAGCGGATCGACGAGAACAGTATCAACGTCACCCAGGTGACGAGCTGGGCGCGGAACGTCGCCGGGGTCCAGGTCGTGTGGCCGGGGAAGAAGTGAATCAGGTGGTGAGGTAGTGAGGTTGTGAGGTT
>JAQGHQ010000439.1 GCA_028288765.1 Gemmataceae bacterium
CGACAGGTACCCGGGCAACCGGTTCGGCCACAGTCTTTCCCATGTCCACGCCAAGCCGTGGACATGCCACCCCGCCGTTTTGCCGGGGGCTCTTCCAGTCCCCTCGCTGGAGCCGCTCGCGGAGCGAACGGACTACTTTGAAAGACCCTGGGCAGGTGGCCCCCGGCCCGCCTTTCTGGTTCAATAGCGGGTATGCTTCCCAACCTTCCCGCGCTCCTCGCCGACCTCGTCCGGCTGCCGTCGGTCAACCCGATGGGCCGGACCGACCTGCCCGCGGACATCCTCTACGAGGCCCGGGTCACCGCCTACCTGGAGCACCGGCTCCGGGACCTCGGGTGCGAGTTCCGCCGGCAGCCCGTCCAGCCCGGCCGCGACAACCTCGTCGCCGTGTACGACCCGCCGACTCCCCCCCCGTTCACCGTCGTCTTCGAGGCGCACCAGGACACGGTCCCGGTCGACGCGATGACCGTCGAGCCGTTCGGGGCGCGGGTGGAGGGCGGGAGACTGTACGGCCGCGGGGCGTGCGACGTGAAGGCCGGCGGGGCGGTGATGCTCGCCGCGTTCGCCCGGCTGCTGAAGGAGAAGCCGGCCGGGTCCGCCCGCGTGATCCTCGCGTTCACAGTGGACGAGGAACACACCTTCCTCGGCGTGCAAGAACTGGTGAAGGGCGGGTTCACGGCCGACTACGCCGTCGTCGCCGAGCCGACCCTGCTGAACATCGTTCGGGCCCACAAAGGGGTGGTCCGCTGGCACATCGAGACCCCCGGCCGGGCGTGTCACAGCTCCCGGCCCGAACAGGGCGTGAACGCGATTTACCGGATGGGCAAGCTGCTCGCCGGGATTGCCGAGTACGCCGACCAGCTCCGGCACCGCCCGGCCGACCCGGTCCTCGGTCCGCGGACCCTGTCCGTGGGCCGAATCACCGGCGGGGTGTCCGCGAACACCGTCCCCGACATCTGCCGCATCGACATCGATCGCCGGCTGGTGACCGGCGAGAAGCCGGACGAGGTGATCGCCGACCTCCACACGTTCCTGACGGCCTACCCGGGCGTCGACTTTCCGTTCGCGGCTTTGCCCGGCAAGCTCGCCTGCCCACCGCTCAGCCCCGCGAACTCCGGTGACCTTGTGGCCCGGCTCGGGGCGGTGATCGACGCGGTCGCAGGCCGGCACGAGGTCCACGTCGTCCCATACGGGACGGACGCCTCAACCATCACCGGGGCCGGCATCCCGGCCGTCGTGTTCGGCCCGGGGGACATCGCCCAGGCGCACACGAAGGACGAGTGGATCGACCTCGCCCAGCTCGAACCCGCTGCCGAGATCCTGTACCGGTTTGCCCTCGGACGGTGACCCCGTGACAACCGACCGGGCTCGACCCCACTCCGCGCCTCTCCCGCGGCCCGGCGTCACGCATCACAGTCGGGCCGGTCATGTCCCGGTGACGGATCGCGTTGTGGGAGGGTTTGTCCCTCTTGCATTCGACAGACCCCGGGTTGAATGAAGGAAAAGGACGAAGTCGGGGCAGGGCTTGCTCGGCTTGAATGCGGCAGTAGGATGATGAGCGGACACCACGATTGCTGTTCTGGAGCGGTGTCGTCGGGTTCTCGGCCGAGGCGTATCGATGCCCCGGTATCGAAGAGATTAAAGAGGAATCAGGGCAGGAGTCGAAAGACAGATGGGTGACGGAAGGGAAACGGCGGAAGTGCCTGTTTCTCAGTAGTTAACGCCGATGTAGCTCAACGGTAGAGCACCGCTTTCGTAAAGCGGGGGTTGCGAGTTCGATTCTCGCCATCGGCTCTTTCAGAAGCCCTGCAAGGGTAAGAACTTGCGGGGCTTCTCTGTTTTGCAACGTGATCCTCGAAACCCCATTCGCCCCCTTGCAGTACCAGGCCGCTTACGACTGCGAAGAGCAGTTCGACGGGGTCAAAACCGAGGACTGAAGAAGAGGGCGGACCAGAGGAAAGGTAGCGATCCCTTCTCCTGGCCCGCCCTGACTGTCAGTCTCCTGTCGCTACCGCCCTAACTCACTCCCGGGGCGGATTCGTTTCCGAGTTGGCCTCGCAGAATCACTTTTTCTTCCGCCATAGGTGGTGTACTAGATCTGATTTCCGAACGGAAAAGAACCGTGAGTGGGCATTCCCGACGGTTAGCTTGCTGCTGACGAACGCACCCCAGCTGGTAGGGGTTATCTTCGGAGCGATCTACCAGTCTGCCAGGAGTTCCCCGCCGGCCGGGGTCACAGCTCCCCAGAACGTGGCGGTGGAGATCGACGGCGAGGTGAACCTCACGCTCCCGTCCATCAAACCCGTGATCATCCCGCCAGGGTGTGGTGTTTGGGATAACGTCGATTGACAGTCCGCCGGTGTCGGGGCAGCTTGAAATGTTGGGCCTCCTCCAGCTAGAGCGAATGACGGTCGGGAGGTCGGAGGCGATCCCGTCGTCACTGGTACCACATCGTCGTGCCCCCAGACTCCGAACTGGGGAGGGCCGTCCGCAAAGGACGCCCGATGAACACCCCCACCAGCTGTCAATCCAACAATGAAGAAAAAAACATAGGACTCACAAACCGCATAGTGTTCGGCAGTGGCGAAGGTGTTCGATGTCCCGTCCGGGATTGAGGTGGAGAAACGAGATCCGCGCTGGAAAACCCAGGCGTTGAGGGCGTAGCTGGAGTACCCCCCCTCCAACACCTTAGGGGTGATAGTAGGGTCAGCCGGGCTGAGGTACATACTAACCCGGGCCAGCCGGAAGGGGTCCGGTGAGTTTTGAAGTTCCTGGTACAGTGCCCCTTGCTCGATATATGGGAGAAGTGCGGAGAGGGGAGAGAAAGCCCCGTTCGGGGGGCCGCCGATCAGGGATGGGAGTCGATCGTCGTTATCGCCCACATAACCGTGCAGAGCGATTAGGATTTGGCGGACGTTATTCGTACTCCGCGCGCGAGTGGCAGCCTCCCGTACCTTCTGGACGGCAGGGAGGATCAACCCGATCAGGATTGCAATGATCGCAATGACCACTAACAATTCAATCAAACTAATCCCACGCGATCGCATCGATCCGTATTGAATCATCATCCTGATGTCTTTTGAGGCTTGGTTGACTCGCTGAGTGCCCGCCGCTTTCTGGAAAAACTGCGTCTAGAATCAATAGACCAAGATATCTTATTATATAATAATGTTATATCTGTTGGCCATCCTCATCCAGTGAAGACCGGCACCGCTAGCCGTGGTGCGCAGAACGCAGATATTTCATCCGACGCAACTGCATTCATTACAATTATATACGTACTACCTGAAGTTGCTCGGTTGAAACCCTCGGTCGCTGACGGGCCGGCACGGAGGGCGGCCGCTACCATGTCCTGGTCTGGTAGGGGCCGGCCTCCGTGCCGGCCCGCGCCT
The DNA here is from genome assembly GCA_028288765.1 of Gemmataceae bacterium. Taxonomy (GTDB): domain Bacteria; phylum Planctomycetota; class Planctomycetia; order Gemmatales; family Gemmataceae; genus Urbifossiella. Next base: position 3,393 of record JAQGHQ010000439.1, read on the forward strand.
TTCAACAAAGCAAGCTCTCGTCCAATACCGTTTCCGATTCGCGCAAGTCACCATCCTCTGCCACCTTGAGGTTGCCACACCAAGGATCAAAGAGAGATCGTGATCGCGTCGCGACACGGATCATATCGGCAGCTGCGCTCGCTTGGGGGCGATCGGAACTGGGTCAACTTGACGCGGGGCCGTAGGCGTGTGGCCCATCGGTTCACAGAATTCCGAACTTCGCGAACGCTTCCTGCGTCGTCATCCCTGTCGCGAGCGCCTTCCGTACCAGGTTCTCGCCGCTCACCTTCTCCTCCGCCAGCCGGAGCGTTTCCTCGGCCGCCGACAGAGGGACCACGACCACCCCGTCATGATCCGCGAGCACCAGATCGCCCGGGTGGACGAGTACCCCGCCGCAGTTGATCGGGATGTTGTGCCCGACGACGTCCAGCCGGCCGAGACTGTCCGCCGGGTGGAACCCGACATGAAACACCGGGAACCTCATCTCCTGGATTGCCTGTGAGTCCCGCGTCGGGCCGTCAAGGATCACCCCCCGGCACCCTCGGTACGCCGCCGCCGTCGAGAGGAGTTCGCCCCAGAAACTGCACGCCGACTCGGACACGACCATCACGTCGCCCGGTTGCAGCGAATCCACCGCGGCCAGCTCCCCCGCGTACGGGTGCGCGGGTGCGACCTCCCGGGCCGGCACGGTCTGCACGGTGAGGGCGAACCCCGCGGCCTTCGCATCCGGCCAGAGCGGGCGGACCCGCGGGTGAAAAGACTGACTGCGGAACCCGATCCGGTCGAGCACGTCGGCCACGACCGGGGTGTACAGCTTCGCGAGCCGGTCGGCCCACGCAAGGGGGCGGGAAGGAGATGACATGGGGGTGGGTGTGGTGGTGGGGTCGTGAAGGAGTTTGGTGGGAGCCCACAGGCTCGACCCGCGGGCGGTCGGCGACCGGGGGTTCACGCGCCGGCAACGGCTTTCATCTTTTCCAGTCCGGTCTTCGCGACCAGGAGCGGGTCCTGCTTCCAGTATTCGCGGTTGAACAGCTCCAGCGAGACGTACCCGCGGTAGCCCATCGCCTTGAGCGTGGCGAACACCTCCTTCAGCGGGGCGACCCCGTCGCCGGGATAAACCCGGTCGGCGTCCACAATCTTCTCCCGGTCGATCTTCGGGTAGTCGTTCACATGGAAGATGCCGATCGCCGCCGGGCCGAGCAGGTGCAGCCCGGCGAAGTCCGACCCGCCCTTGTACAGGTGGTACACGTCCGGCAGCACACACCCCTCGGGGCTCCCGCACTCCGCCGCCACCAGGACCACCTCGCCGAGCCGCTTCAGCGTCTTCGAGAACCCCCACACCTCCACAACCGGCGTCACCCCCATCGACTTGCCCAGCTCCAACAGCGCCCGGTAGCGGTCCGCCGCGGCGAGCAGGTCCACGATGGGCTGGCTGAACTTCGGGTCGTCCCGCCGGCTCGTCCCACCTGTGGCCCCGACCGGCGGGGCGGCGAGCCTGGTCCCCCCGACCTGGGCGACCGTGTCCATATCTCGCTTCGCCTGTTCGAGCCCCTTCTTCCGCCGGCCGTCGTCCTCGACGATCCACTCGGCGAACCCGATCGCGTCCGGCACCTTCAGCCCGGCGTCGGCGATCCGCTTCCCGAGGTCCTTCAGAGACCCCCCGTCTTTCACATAGGCGTCGAGTTCGGAGATCCACGGCTCGATCGCCTGATATCCGGCCTTCGACGCGATGTCGATGAGCTCGGTGATCGGCCGCGACTTCCCCCACTGCCCGTCGTTGTGCCGGACGGTGCTGGTGTTCAGGCAGAACCCGAAGGTCCCGGGGGGCCTGTCGGCCGGTTTCGTCTCCGCTCCGGATGCGGTCGTCATCGCCAGTCCTCCCGCGACTCCAGCCAGCCATGCCCTGCGGGTCAAGTCCTCGTTCATCGCTCTCTCCAGGCGGTGGTGGGCTGTGCCCACCTTCTCGGCTACACAAACCTATGCCCGTCGCCAACGCCCCGAAAGGATTTCGCCATGATGACGTCGCTCGCCATCGCTGTCTACCTTCTGACTGCGGACCCTCCCCCCGCATACCCCAATCCGGCACTGCTGGTCGAGGTGGGCGACCTGAAGCCCGAAGCGGTCCGTCTGCTCGACGTGCGCGGAAAGGCGAAGTACGAGGCCGGACACATCCCCGGGGCCGTTCTCGTCGATTTCGCCCCGTGGTCGAAGGCTGTTACCGCCGGGAAAGCCGACGCGGCGTTCTGGAAGGCGGAAATCGCGGCGGTCGGCGTTGCCCCGGGCAGGCCGGTCGTGGTGTACGGAGACGACCCCCGGGATGTTTGCCGGGCCTGGTGGATGCTGAAATTCGCCGGGGTGCCCGACGCCCGCGTGTTGAACGGCGGCTGGAAGACGTATACCGCAGCCAAACTTCCCGAGCAGAAGGACCCGGTGGTCGGGAAGGCCGAACCACACGACTGGGCGCTCGTTCCCGGGCGGTTCGCGGACAAGCAGCACGTCCTCGACCAGCTCAACAAACAAACGACCGGGATCGTGGACGCCCGCAGCCCGGACGAGTTTACCGGGCGGGCGAAGCTGAGCAACAAGCGGGCCGGGTGCGTGCCTGGGGCAGCCCACCTGGAGTGGTCCGAGTTGCTCGACCCGGCGACCGGGAAGTTCCTGGCGCCGGATCAGCTGGCGAAGCTCATCAAAGACCGGAATATCGACCTCGCCAAGCCCCAGGTGACCTATTGCCAGAGCGGGGGTCGGGCGGCGGTACTGGCGTTCGGGCTTGAGCTCATGGGAGCCAAGAACGTACGGAACTATTACGCCAGCTGGGGTGAGTGGGGGAACTCGACAGACACCCCGGTTGCGACCCCGGGGAAGGAGTGACCGGTCGTACCGGTTGTGCCGAATATATCGTATAGCAAACCAATTCCCAGAATGGTCTTAGGATGATTTTTGTGCGTCCGGCTGGCCATGCCCCGGGACCGGTTATAGCATCAACGTGGTTTCCGTTCAGTGCCCCGCCCTCGCCGGGGCAATGCGCCGGTCGCCGACCCTGTCACCAACCAGTCCAGCCGGTCATGAACTCCCAGGACCAGGCCGAACTCGCCCGGGCTTTGTTCGAGGAGAGCGGGGACGCCATGTTCCTCGTCGACCCCGACACCGACCAGCTGGTCGACGCGAACCCGGTCGTCCTCCGGCTGACCGGGTTCGAGCGGGCGGAGGTGGTCGAGTTCCCGGCGACCTACCTGTTCCGGGTCGAAGCCCCCGGGGGGCTCCACCGGCTGCGCGGGGCGTTCACCAAGACGATGGTGTTCCACGGCCAGGACGGGTTCCTACTCCGCACCAAGGAGGACGCGGCCTGGATCCCCGTCAACCTGACCGTCTCGCGGCTACACCTCGCCCCCAAGCCGCTCGCGCTGGTCGTCGCCCGGGACGACCGGGAGCGGCGGGCCGCGCTGGCCCAGGCCCGGTGGGTCGAGGCCGAGCTCCGGACCGTGCTGGCCAACGCCCCGGCCGCCCTCTGGAGCGCCGAGCGGGTCGCCGGGCCGGACGTCCTCGCCGGCTGGCAGTTCCGGTACGTCTCCCCACTCCTGGCCGCGCTCGCCGGACGGCCGCCCGAGTTCCTCGACCACCCGCTCCGCTGGGCCGAGGCCGTCCACCCGGCCGACCGGGACGAGTACCGGGTGGTGGTCCGGAAGCTGCTCACCGGGGCCGCGGCCGACGCCGAACAGGTCTACCGGGTGCAGGCCCCGGACGGGTCGGTCCGGTGGGTCCGGGACCGGCTCCTGGTAGTCCGCGACAGGTCCGGCCGCCCGGCCCGGATGGACGGGTGTGTGGCGGACGTGACCGCCCAGCGGCAGGCCGAGGAGACCATCCGCCAGAGCGAGCTGCGGTTCCGGGCCCTGGTCGAAAAGAGCGCCGACGGGATTATGTTGCTCGACGAGCGGGGGGTGATCCGGTACGCGAGCCCGGCCTCCAAGCTGGTCACCGGGCAAGACCCGCCGGCCCTGGTCGGGACGTCCGTGTTCGACCGGGTCCACCCCGCCGAGCGGGCGGGCGGGGCGGAGTTATTCGCCCGCATCCTGGCTTACCCGGGCGAGTCGTTCTCCTGGACCGGCCGCGGGGTCGCCGACGACGGGGCGGTCCGGGTGATCGAGACGACCGCGTGCAACCGGCTGGCCGACCCGAGCGTCCGGGCGGTAGTGGTGAACTACCGGGACGTGACCGAGCGGGACCGGGCGGCCCGCAAACTGGAGCGGCAGCACGCGCTCCTCGAAGGGCTATTCGCGTCGGTCCCGGACCTGGTCTGCTACAAGGACCGGGACCTCCGGTTTCTGGGCGGGAATCCGGCGTTCGAGGAGCTCGCCGGGCGGCCGGAGGCGGACCTGATCGGGAAGACCTGCCGGGAGGTGTTCACCAGCGACTGGGCGGCCCGGCTCCGGGCGGCCGAGCCCGGGGTCATCGAGACCGGTCGGGCCGTCCGGGCCAGGGACTGGGTGACCTACCCGGACGGGCGGACGGCCCTGCTGGACATCGTGATCTCCCCCCTCCGGGGAACCGACGGCGGGATCACCGGGGTGATCATCGTCGGCCGCGACGTGACCGACCGGGACCGGTTGGAGGAAGCGCTTCGACAGGCGGCGAAGATGGAGGCGGTGGGCCGGCTGGCGGGCGGGATCGCCCACGACTTCAACAACCTCCTGACCGTCATTCTCGGGAACCTGGAGTTGGTCCGCGGCGGGATCGACCCGGCCGACGCGACAGCCCTGCTGACCGCGGCCGAGGGGGCGGGCCGGCAGGCGGCCGAACTGACCCAGCAGATACTCGGGTTCGCCCGGCGCCGCCCCCTCGTGTCGACGGTCGTAGACCTGAACGCCCTCGCCCGGGAGGAGCTCACCCTGATTCGCCGGTCGATCGACCCCCGGGTCACGGTCGTCTTCGCCCCGGCCCCGGGCCTCCGCCCGGTCGCCGCGGACCCGGTCCAGGTCCGGCAGATTCTAATGAATCTCTGCCTGAATGCGCGGGACGCGATGCCGCACGGCGGGTCGCTGACCATCGAGACCGCCCCCGCCGACACACTGCCGGACGCCGTGGCCGCCGCCCCCCCGCCGCCGGCCGGGTACGCCCGGCTGAGCGTGGCGGACACCGGGTGCGGGATGACGGAGGAGGTGCGGGCGAAGGTGTTCGAGCCGTTCTTCACCACCAAGGAGCTGGGGAAAGGGACGGGCCTTGGGCTCGCGGTGGTGTACGGGGTGGCCCAGGCTCACGGGGGGCGGGTGTGGTGCCACAGCGAGCCCGGGCGGGGGAGCCGGTTCGACGTCTACCTGCCCTCTTCGACCGAGGAATTGCCCGCCGCGACACAGGAAGCGGTTCCGGCCGTGACCCCCGGGCAGGGGGAAACGATTCTGCTGGTCGACGACGAAGGGGCGGTGCGGGCCCTGGCCGAGGCCGGGCTGCGGAGGTACGGATACCGGGTGATTCTGGCCGAGGATGGCGCGAAGGGGGTGGAAGCGTTCAAGGCGAATGCCGGGCGAATCGGGCTGGTGGTCCTCGATATGATGATGCCGAACATGAACGGGCGGCAGGCATTCGACGCAATCCGGGCGGTCGACCCCCGGGTGCCAATCCTGTTTGCCAGTGGGTATCCGGCCGGCCAGCTGCTCCCGGGCCTTCTTCCACGGGGCACGTCGTTCCTGCCCAAGCCGTACACGCCCACCCGACTTGCCGCCACCATCCGGCGGATGCTGGACGAGAAGGCCCACGACCCCGGGGCGAGAGCGGACGACGACAGGGCACCGGGGTGACGGGGGGCGGTGCGAGTACTCGCCCGCAGCGGGGCCGCTTGGGCATTTCGCAGATTGAGGGTCTACCCCGTTCTCCGGTGGTGCTTACCGAGTATCTAACGCCGTACTGTTCTGGCATACGTTGACGCGCGAGGTTCGGCCCGTCCGCTCCACCCATTCACGGGTGCCACGCACGACGACCTGCTCCGCTTCTGCCGCCAAACCTTCGGTCGCCCAAGTACGGCGCGCGACGCGGGCACCCTCACCGCCCGCTACGGCCGGCACCAGCGGCGCCTCCTCTATTACTCCACTTGCGCGTACTGCTACCCCGAGCGCAAGGGCACGCCGCCCCCCGACGCCCGGCTTCCCGACGAAAGGCCCTCGATATCCTCGCTCACCTCGCCGACGGGTGCGGTCCCCGTCAGACCGCCCGGCTCGTCGGCAAGAAGGGAAAGACCTGCGACCGCACGACCCCGTCCCCCCAACCCTGGCAGCCGTGGCCCGGGAGATCCCCGTCGGGCCGCGAGGGAGCGGCCGCAGGACGTACCGGTTCTCGAACGACTGGCGGTGCAGGAGTCGACGGCGCATCACAGGCTGTTCCGCTACGACCTGTGCCGGCCGGTGCGGCTGCCGGCGGAGAAGGACGGTCCCGGCCCCCACCGTGAATAACGCAGGTCTTCCGGATTGACTGGGCGAGTCCGCCGGAGTACCCTTGGGATCTGACTCGTGACTGATACGGTGCCGGACTGCTTGATCTTCCCAACGTAAATCGACTGCTCAGACCCCTTTTACCGACGCCAAGTCAGCACTCGCCACGGGGAATCGCTCGGTATTAGTGCCGGTACGGTTTGGGCGGAAGGCGGCTGGAATGAAGCGCCTGGGACTCGGCCTATTGTGTCTCTGCTTGCTCGCGGCCGGCGGCCTGGCGGTTATTTATTCCCGCCCTTCCCCGCCGACCCCGACGACGGACGAGGTGCCGGACGGCCCCATCTGGTTCGCAGACGTGACGGAAGAACTGGGGATCAACTTTGTTCACGACGTCGGACCCACGGGCAACTACTTCATGCCGGAGCAGGTCGGGTCCGGGGCGGCGCTGTTCGACTTCGACGGCGACGGCCGCCTCGACATCTACCTGCTCCAGAACGGCGGCCCGAACGGCCGGCCGAACGTCCTGTACCGGCAGACGCCCGACCGGAAGTTTGTGGACGCGAGCAAGGGATCGGGGCTGGACTTCGCCGGGCACAACATGGGCGTTGCCGTCGGGGACGTGAATAACGACGGCCGGCCGGACGTCCTCGTCACCCAGTACACCGGGCTGAAACTCTTCCTGAACAACGGCGACGGCACGTTCACCGACGTCACCCGGGAAGCCGGGGTGACCAACCCCGCCTGGGGCACGTCGGCGGCATTCCTCGACTACGACCGCGACGGCTGGCTCGACCTCGTCGTCGTCAGCTACGTGGATTACGACCCCGCCTGGGTGTGCTCCGCGCCGGGCGGCGGGCGGGATTACTGTGCCCCGAAAACCTTCAAGGGTCGCGTCAGTCGGCTGTTCCACAACGAAGGCGGGCGCCCCGCCCCGACCACCGGGGGCGGGGCTGCGGCACCGCGGGCGCGGTTCACGGACGTGACCGAGCCCGCGGGACTGGGCCGGGTTTCCGGCCCGGGTCTGGGGGTGGCGTGCGCGGACTTCGACGGGGACGGGTGGCCGGACATCTTCGTCGCCAACGACGGCCAGCCGAACCGCCTCTGGATGAACCAGAAGGACGGGACCTTCAAGGAGCAGGCCGTCCAAAGGGGCATCGCGGCCAACGCGATGGGCCGGGCGCAGGCCGGGATGGGGGTGACGGTCGGCGACGTCGACGGGGACGGCCTGTTCGACGTCTTCGTCACCCACCTGGCCGAGGAAACTCACACGCTCTGGAGGCAGGGCCCGCGCGGCCTCTTCCTCGACCAGACGGCCGCGGCCGGGCTGGTCGCCCCGCCCGGGCAGGGCACCGGGTTCGGCACCCTGCTGGCGGACTTCGACCACGACGGGGTGCTCGACCTGGCGGTCGTCAACGGCCGCGTGGCCGCCCGGTCGACGGTCGACGACTGGTCGCTGGGCCCGTTCTGGAGTTCCTACGGCGACCACAACCAGCTTTTCCGCGGGGACGGCGGCGGGCGGTTCGTGGGTATTTCGAAGCAGAACCGCCCGTTCTGCGGGCGGTACGCGATCTCACGGGGGCTGGTGCGCGGGGACGTCGACGGGGACGGCGCCCAGGACCTGCTCGTCACGGTGATCGGCGGCCCGGCCCGGCTGTTCCGCAACATCGCCCCGAAGCGCGGGCACTGGCTGGAAGTCAGAGCGGTCGACCCGGCGGTCAAGCGCGAAGCCTACGGCGCCGAAGTCCGGGTGCGGGCCGGGGGCAAGACCCGGGTCGCCTGGCTGAACCCGGCCGAGAGCTACCTCTGCAGCTGCGAGCCGTGCGCCCACTTCGGCCTGGGACAGGCGGCCCGGGTGGACGTCATTGATGTGGTTTGGCCGGATGGCTCTTCGGAGACGTTCCCCGGGTGCGATGCCGACCGCCGGGTTGTACTCGCCAAGGGAGGAGGTGGCCCCGTGAAGTAGCGTGCCGCCGGGGCCCGGGTGGGCGCCGGCGAGAGTGTCCGCAAGCAGTACCGGGGGGGTGGCCGTTTGCCGCCCCCGTGGGTCGGATTGATTCTTCGGTTTCGTCCTCATCCCGGAAACGGAGATACGTCATGACCAGAATCAGGCGCCGGTCGGCGAGCTTCACGCTGATCGAGCTGCTGGTGGTGATCGCGATCATCGCCATCCTCATCGGGCTCCTCCTGCCCGCCGTCCAGAAAGTCCGGGCGGCCGCCGCCCGGTCCACCTGTCAGAACAACGTCAAGCAGATCAGTCTCGCCGTTCACAACTTCCAGAGCACCTACGGCAAGGTCCCCCCGGTTGAAGGGGGGTTGTCGACCGGCGGCACCAACCCCTACACGGGTAACACCACCAACCCGAGTCCCGCGGGCGGGAACGGCACCATCTTCTTCTACCTGCTGCCGTATATCGAGCAGAACGCCATTTACCAGCAGGCGAACGGCGACTCGATGAATGTGGGAGCCCAGGTCGTGAAGACCTACCTCTGCCCGTCCGACCCGTCCGTCGTCAACGCCAACAACTACGGCGGGTGCGGGGTCATGCAGGGCGAGAACATCCAGCGGGGCGGGTTCGCGTCGTCCTGCTACGCGGCCAACGTGATGGTATTCGAACCCCGCGGGCCCAAGTCGGTCGAGGTCTCGATGCCGGACGGGACGGCGAACACCGTGATCTTCGCCGAGCGGTTCAAGAACTGCTCCCCGGACGGGCCTCACGGGGGCGGCTGTACCCTGCCGGCCTGGGCCTGGAACACCATCCGCAACGGCGGCGACTGCTGGTCCAGCCCGACGTTCGGGGCCCAGAACGACGGGATCGGCCAGATGAATTGTGCCGGGGCCCAGTTCAACTACGGGGGGGTCGGCTTCCAGGCCGGGCCGCAGGCCCAGGCGTGCAACTGGTACGTGACCCAGAGCGGGCACACCAGCGCCATGGTCGTCGGCCTCGGCGACGGGAGCTGCCGCACGGTGTCGCAGGGCATGTCGGTCAACACCTGGACCTGGGCCTGCACCCCGAACGACGGCAACACGCTGGGCAACGACTGGTGACCGGGCGTCGGCCCGCCTCACCCCGGCTCCTGTCCGGAGCCCCGATTCCCGCGCCCGGTCTCGGGCGGCCGGGCCGCCGATGGCGGCCCGGCCGGCCCGTTACGTCTGTGCGAAAAGACACCGCGGATCATTCCGACTGGGAGCGCGAGACGGGCGCTTCCTCGTTCCCAACTCACACTGGTCTTCTTCCGGGAGTCTCAATGAAACGAGCCCTCTCTCGTGTGCGGTTCGGGCTGTGTACCGCGTTCTGCGGCCTCCTCGTCGTCGGCTGCAAGGATACCGGACCCGCCCTCGGCACCACGGCCCCTGTGGGCGGGAAGGTCACCGTGGACGGTCAACCGGTGACCGACGGGCAGGTCTCCTTGGTCCCGTTCGACGAGGGGATTTCGACCGGCGGCGGGGTGGCCGCGGGGAAGATCGACCCCGCCGGCGGGTACAAGATCTTCACCGCCGGGAAGGACGGGGCCCCGCTCGGGCGGTACAAGGTGATGGTGACCCCGAGCATGATCCCGACCGGGGATTCCAAGATGCCGACCTCCCCGTTCCACCAGAAATTCTCCGACCCGAAGAAGACCACGCTTGTCGTCGAGGTGGTAACCAACCCGTCCCCGGGGGCGTACGACTTGAAGTTGACCAAGTAGTGGTGGCGGGGGGCGGGGCCGACCCCGCCCCCGTTCGCGCGGCGGGTTGGGGACCGGGCCGTTACCCACCCGGCTTCTTCGCGGGCTTCTGAAGGTCGGCCAGGCGGGCCTGGGCGGCCGCCCGCCAGGGCGCTTCCGGGGGGGCCAGCCGGAGCGCCTGCTCGTACCGGACGCGGGCCTCGTCCCGGCGGCCCAGGTCGGCCAACAGGTCGGCGAGATGCTTGTGGATCTCGGCATATTCCGGACTGCAGAGGACGGCCTGCTGGAGTTCGGTCAGGGCCTCGGCCGGTCGGCCCAGGTGTTTCAGGGCGAGCCCCAGGGCCATGTGCGCGAAGCCGTAATCCGGCTTGACGGCCAGGGCCGCGCGGGCCAGGGACGCGGTGTCCTGGTAGTACGCCCCGGCCCGGGTCTTGTCGCCGGCCCGCTCGTGGGCCTCCCCCAGCTGCAGGCGTACCAGGCTCAGGTAGTAGTGGGCGTGTACCTTGTGGGGGGCGAGCTGGCGGGCCCGCCGCAAGGCCACTTCGGCCTCCTGGTAGTCGCCCTTCTGCGCGAGAAGCCGGCCCAATTCCAGCTGGGCCGTGTCGTCGTCGGGGTATTCTTCGGCCACCGGGGCCACGACCCGGACCGCCTCGGCGAACCGCCCCTGGGCTTCCAGACTCTCCGCGATTTTGTAACTATTCTTCTTCTTGACCGCCCACCGCTGGTAGCCGGCGACGGTCGGGTCGACCCAGTCCCAGTCGGGCGGCAGCCGGTCGGCTTCCGCCTGGTAGTCGTCCGCCTTGGCCGCGTCACCCAGGCGGCGGCAGACGGCGGCGAGATGGACCCGGGCCCTCTGCCGCGAGTACGGGCTGTCGAGACACCCGAGCAGGTGGCCGCGGGCCGTCTCCCAGTCCTGGCCGGCCGCCGCGAGCAGCCCCGCGTCGAACCGCGCGCGGGGGTCGTCCGGCTTTTGCTCCCGGGCGTGACGGATGTGGGGCTCGGCCTCGGTCGGTCGCCCCAGGAGCAACAACGTCTCGGCCAGCACGAGGCGCGGGGCCTGGTTCTGCTCGTCGGCGAGCTCGACGGCCCGCCGGAGGTGGGTTACCGCGGCTTCCGCGTCCCCCCTGTTGAGGAGGGGCACCGCACGGAGGTAGGGCCAGCGGGCAGTGCCGGGCTCCAGCCGCTCCGCCTCGGTGAAGCAGATCCGGGCCTCGTCCTCCAGTTCGTTGGCGAGGAGGACTTCCCCGAAATAACCCCACGCCTTGGCCGAGGAGGGGGCGGCGAGGACCTGTTCGCGCGCGGCCCGGACGGACGAGACGACGGCCGGCTCCAGGTTGTCCGCCTTCGGGTCGGGTGGCGTCGGCCGCGGGGTGGGGCGGTAGAAGATGAAAAGGCCGACCCCGACAAGGACGAGCCCGGTGAGTGGCAGCAGCCGGCGGCGCCACCTGGGGTGCGGCGGAGCCGGACTCGGGTTTGCTGTCAAGGTCGCACCGTCAGTGCGCGGCAAGGGCAAGGGCGGGCAGCGGCTGGCCCACATGGCCTAGAACACACTGACGATAGTGGGGCCGGGGCGGGAACGCAACGCCGGAGTAGGAGGGTTACAGGCCGGCGGTTTGGCTGGTGTGGACGGTATCGATCTCCGTTAGCCAGTCAGCTCGCGGGAAACCGTCTCCGCGGGCCGCCAAGCCGACCGGTTGATCGCCCTCCGCGAATAGAGGTTAAGCCGGTGGACCGGATGACGGTTGTGACAAGCCCGAACCGGCACCTGTCTCAGTCTCCTACACGAGGTCGGGGGTGTTCGAAAATGAATCGCAGCTCCCGATCGAAGAATGAGTCCGCCGTGAATAATAGGACGTGTTGAGGGGTCGAGTCGCGATCGATCCGCCACCGAGATCGGCTCACTCCCTCGGTGAAGGGACGGCGCCGAATTCGTGGCCGGAATAGTCGTCCGGCCGGCTGGGTCCTTCAATCCATGAAGCTTGTCGCACGCCGGCAGAGCCTTCTTCCCCTACCCCTGACAAGAACAGACCCGGGAATTCGCTCCACCGCCCGTCCCGCCGTCCCGAAAGGTCTTGCGGTAGCACGACATCGAGATACTTGTATCCAGCTGGCCCGGCATGATGTTTGCGGCAACAGGAGATCATCATAGTGCCGCAGGTGATCTCCGGCATGGAGGAAGGGTACGTCACTCCGGCCGAGCCTTCATTCCCTTAAACCGAACTGATCGGGCCTATAATCCCATCAGTCGGAAGTCATTCGATGCTCGACGGAAACCGCCCCGGGGGCGACAGGTGGAAGGCGGACAGCGGGCTTGGTCGCCTCGTTCGCGTAACAGTGTTGTAACTTTTCATCGCCTACTCGCGAATGTTCGTTGTAGGCTGAGTGACCAGCTTTATGTCATTCTCTTTTTCGACTACCGGGTTCCGGAGGCAGGTATGAAGCCGCGACCACCGACTACCTATCGGAGGGATGCATTCACCCTGATTGAATTGCTGGTCGTAATCGCCATCATCGCCATCCTGATCGGCCTCCTGCTTCCAGCCGTCCAGAAGGTCCGCGAAGCCGCCGCCCGGACCAGCTGTACCAACAACGTCAAACAGCTCAGTCTGGCCGTCGCCAACTACGAGGGGGCGAACAACCGGGTCCCGCCAATGTGGTCGAGCAACGGCGGGACCCTGTACGGGAGCCTGCACTTCTTCCTCCTCCCGTACATCGAGCAGAACGCCGTCTATACCCAGGCCGGGAACAACTCGTACAACCAGCGCGGGACTGTTATCAAGACGTTCAACTGCCCGTCGGACTCGTCCGCCCAGGGAAACATGTGGAGCGGGTGGGCCTCGGTCAGCTACGCGGCGAACGTGTGGGTGTTCTCGGGCGGGATGGGCTGGGGCACGGACCAGAAACCCGGAAACCTGATCACCGCCATGCCGGACGGGACCTCGAACACTGTGATCTTCGCCGAGCGGTATCAGCTGTGCCAGCCGTCCAGCGGGGGGAACACAGATCCGGTCTGGGCCGCGCAGCCGTGGAACACCCCGAACGACCGGTGGGCCGTCGCCGGGTTCGGGTGGACCAGCTCCGGTATCTCGGGCGGCTACTACCCGGACTGGAACCAGAGCATCCCGTTCCAGACGGCACCGGCGTTCAACAACTGCAACTGGTACGTGACCCAGGGGGCACACACCGGGAGCATGCAGGTCGGGCTCGGGGACGGGAGCGTCCGCGGGGTGAGTGCGTCGATCAGCCCGACCACCTGGGCCTACGCCTGCACACCGAACGACGGAAATCCGCTCCCGAGTGATTGGTAACCGGTCCAGATGTCGGTTTCGAGGTTGTGAGTCTGCTTCGTGACACCAGAGCAGCTGGCGGGCGGGGGGCGTCACCCCCGCCCGCCAGCTGCTCGCGTTTGTCAGGAGGCAAGGAGGGAAACGCCGGGATAGGAACGAGAGCCGGGCGCCAAAACCGTCAGGGGAACCCCGTGCCGATTTCGGAGTAGTAATCCGCCCCGTCGGGCAACAAAATGATCACGGTGATCTCTTCACCAAAACCTACCTCTCCCACCCGATACTTCTCACTTGTCGAGCCGGTGACATGATCGATTCCCGCTCTGCAATACGGATGGTCCTGAGCGGCTTCGGGCTGGCCGTCGCCCTGACGGCAGTCCTCGCCCAGGCTGTCCGGGCGGGAGGCCCGTCTGCCGAGGGGGTTGCCTTCTTCGAGAAGGAAGTCCGTCCACTCCTCGTCGAGAAGTGTCAGCGGTGCCACGGGTCGAAAAAGCAAGAGGGCGGCCTCCGGGTCGATTCCCGCGCAGCCCTGCTCAAGGGCGGCGAGAGCGGGCCGGCGGTCGTCCCCGGGAAGGGGGACAAGGGCACCCTGCTTGCCGCGGTCCGCCACCAGGGCGAGGCCAAGATGCCGCCCGACGGCAAGCTGGCGGACACCCGGATTGAGGCTCTCGCCAGGTGGATAGCGGACGGGGCCGTATGGCCCGACGAGAAGGCTGCCACTCCCAACCGCACCGGCGTTATCACCGCCGAAGACCGCCGCCACTGGGCTTTTCAACCGGCGGCCGACCCGCCGCCCCCGATCGTCCGCGATGCCGCCTGGCCGGCGACCGACATCGACCGGTTCGTCCTGGCCCGGCTGGAGACGGAGGGGCTCAAGCCCGTCCCGCTCGCCGACAGGCGAACTCTCATTCGTCGGGTGACCTTCGACCTGACCGGGCTGCCGCCGACCCCGGAGGAAGTCCGGGCATTCCTGGCCGATGACAAGCCCGGCGCGTTCGAGAGGGTGGTCGACCGGCTGCTGGCGTCCAAACACTACGGCGAGCGGTGGGGCCGGCACTGGCTGGACGTGGCCCGGTACGCCGACACGGCCGGGGACGGGGCCGACTACCCGGTCCGGGAAGCGTACAAGTACCGCAACTGGGTGATCGACGCGTTCAACGCCGACCAGCCTTACGACCAGTTCGTCCGCGAACAGATCGCCGGTGACGTCCTCGCCCGCACCGGCCCGCCGGACCGGTACGCCGGTCGGGTGACCGCCACCGGGTTCCTCGCGGTCGGCAAGCGGTACGGGTACAACGTCAACGCCGACTTCCAGCACCTCGACTTCGCCGACACGATCGAGTCCGTCGGCCGGTCCCTCCTCGGGCTATCGCTCGGCTGCGCGCGCTGCCACGACCACAAGTACGAGCCGGTGACGATGGCCGACTACTACGCCCTGTACGGCATCCTCCAGAGCACGAAATGGGCGTTCCCCGGCGGCGAGGAGCACAAACGGCCGGCCGACTTCCCCCTGCTCGTCCCGCCCGAGGAGGCGGCCCGCCGGGACAAGACGAGGGCGGACGAACTGGCCCGGCTCGACGCCGAAATCCGCCGGCTGAAGGCCGCGCGGGCGGTCGTGGACGGCAAGACGTTCGCCGGCGGGGTCGATCTCGCATTCGAGACCCAGCCGCCCGGGAAACCGCTCACCGGGCCGTGGTATTCGGAGGGGGCGGCCACGGTCCTCGCGGACGCCCAGAGCCCGTTCTCCCACGTCCACCCGGCCGGGACCCGCGGCGTTCGGCTGGGGAGCGGGAAGCCGACGGACGGCGTCCGGTACGTGTTCGAGTCCGGGCTGCGGGCGACGCCGGGCCGGGGGATGTACTTCACTATCGACTTCCGCACCCTCGCCCCCGGGGACAAGAAGGGGGCCTACCGGTTCTACCTCGGCCGCGGGGTGATCGCCTCATTGGCCGTGGAGTGCAGCGTGACGGCGACCGAGTTCGCCGTCCGGAGCGGGACGAAGTGGGAGGTCGTCCGCAAGCTCGAACCGGGGGCGTGGTACACCTTGCAGCTGGCAATCGACCCGGCGAAGAAGACCTACGGCGGCGCGGTCGGCAAGCCCGACGACCTGACCGCGTTCCAGGGCAAGGAACTCGGCCCGGGCTGGGACGGAGTGCTGGACACGTTCATCTGCGACGCGACCGGGCACGTGGCCGGACCGCCACCCGAGCACGACCTCGACAACGTCGGCCTTCAAGAAACGGCATTCCCCGCTCCCGGTAGCAAGCCGGCAACCACCCCCGTCCCGGCACCCGACCAGAAGGCCCGACTGGTTGAGCTGGATGCCGCCCTGGCGGCCGCGACGAAGCTCCGCGAGACCACGGCGGCGAAGGATCTGTACGAAGTGACTTATGGGGTGAGCGAGGGG
Source organism: Gemmataceae bacterium (assembly GCA_028288765.1). Lineage (GTDB taxonomy): Bacteria > Planctomycetota > Planctomycetia > Gemmatales > Gemmataceae > Urbifossiella. Next base: position 19,168 of record JAQGHQ010000439.1, read on the forward strand.
GCCCCGGTCAACGCCCGCATCCAGAAGCGGGGGGAGCCCGACAAGCTCGGCCCCGAGGTGCCCCGCCGGTTCCTGGAGATCCTCGGCAGCGATCCACTGCCGCCCGGCACCCCGGGCAGTGGCCGGCTCGAACTGGCGAACTGGATCACCCGGCCGTCGAACCCGCTGACCGCCCGGGTGTTCGTGAACCGGGTGTGGCAGTGGCATTTCGGCCGCGGACTGGTACCAACACCCAGCGACTTCGGCACCCGCGGGGAGCGGCCGAGCCACCCGGAACTGCTCGACTGGCTCACCTCCCGGTTCGTGGCCTCCGGGTGGTCGGTGAAGGCCCTCCACCGGCTGATCCTGCGCTCCCGTGTGTACCAGCTCGCCAGCACCGACGACCCGGCCGGGCTCCGCACCGACCCCGGCAACCGGTGGCTGTGGCGGTACCAGCGGCGCCCGCTCGACGCCGAGTCGGTCCGGGACGCGATGCTGGCGGTGGGCGGACGGCTGAACCGGGATACCCCGGCCGGGCACCCGTTCCCGCCGGTGAACACCTGGGGGTTCACCATCCACAACCCGTTCCACGCCGTCTACGAGTCCGACCACCGGACCGTTTACCAGATGATCCAGCGGAACCGCCGGCACCCGTTCCTGGCGCTGTTCGACGCGGCCGACCCGAACCTGAGCACGGCCGAGCGGCTGCCGACGACCACCCCGACCCAGGCCCTGTACCTGATGAACTCGCCGTTCGTCCACACGCAGTCGGAGGCATTCGCCCGCCGACTCCTCGCCACCCCGGGCGACGACGCGGCCCGGGTCGGGCTCGCTTTCGAGATCGCGCACGGGCGGGTGTCGGATGAGGTCGGGGTGCGCGACGCCCTCTCGTTCGTGACGGCTTACCGGGCGAAGTTGGCCGACCGCGGGGTGCCCGCCGACCAACAACAGGTCGGCGCGTGGGCCGCCTTCGGCCGGGTGCTGATGACGAGTAATGCGTTTCTGTATGTGGATTGAGGAGTGAGAATGCGGAATGTGCCGCGACGACCGATTTTCTTCTTGTGGCACCGGTCTCCAGACCGGTGTGGCCAATCAGCACCGGTCTGGAGACCGGTGCCACAAGAAAATCGCGGGACGATGCATCGGTAGAACGAGGGGTGACAGGTGATTTCCGTATTCCGAAATCCGCATTCCGTATTCCCGATGTCTCGCCGGGACTTTTTGTGCCGGGCCGCGGGCGGGTTTGGGGCGGTCGCGCTGGCCGGCCTGTGGGCGGAGGAGGCCCGGGCCGCGTCGGCCGACCCCCTCGCCCCCCGCCCGGGTCACTTCCCGCCCAGGGCCGATCAGGTGATCTTCATCTTCTCGACCGGCGGGGTGTCGCACGTCGACTCGTTCGACTACAAGCCGAAACTCGCGGCCGACCACGGCAAGTCGATCACGGCGGCCCGGTGGCTAAATAAGCCGGGGCAGTTCCAGCGGTTCCTCATCCGGCCGCGGTTCGCGTTCAAGCGGTACGGCAAGAGTGGGGCGTGGGTCAGCGACTTGTTCCCCCACGTCGGCGCGGTGATCGATGACGTGTGCGTGCTGAACGCGATGAAGTGCGACAGCGACGGGCACGACAAGGCGACGCTCGCCGCCCACACCGGGTCGGACGGGTTCGCCCGGCCGAGCGCGGGGGCGTGGGTCAGCTACGGGCTGGGGACGGTCAACCGGAACCTGCCGTCGTTCATGGTCCTGGCCCCGGCCGCCCCGTATGCCGGCGCCCAGACGTGGGGCAGCGACTTCCTCCCGGCGTGCCACCAAGGTACCCACGTCGTCCCCGGGAAGGACCCGCTGCCCAACCTCCGGCCGTTGACGGCCGGGGCCGACTTGCAGCAGATGGAGCTGGACCTGCTCGGGAAGCTGAACCACAAGCACCTCGACGAGCGGGCCGCGGACCAGGCCCTCGACGCCCGGATCCGGTCGTTCGAGACCGCGTTCGGGATGCAGCGGGAAGCCCCGGAAGCATTCGACCTGTCGAAGGAGACCGACGAGACGTTGAAGCTCTACGGGGTGGACCGGGGCGCGACGACGGGCTTCGGCTGGCAATGTCTGGTGGCCCGGCGGTTGGCCGAGCGGGGGGTGCGGTTCCAGGAACTGATCGACGTCGGGTCCAGCGGCAACTGGGACTCTCACGGGAATATGGCCGACCACGAGCGCCTGGCGAAGGCGATCGACCGGCCGCTCGCCGGCCTGCTGACCGACCTGAAGCGCCGGGGGATGCTCGACCGCACGCTGGTCGTGTGGACGACCGAGTTCGGCCGGACCCCGTTCAACCAGCAGGCCGATCATCTCGGCCGGGAGCACCACAACCTGTGCTTCTCGTCGTGGCTGGCCGGGGGCGGAGTGAAGCCCGGGATCGTGTACGGCAAGTCCGACGAACACGGCATCCTGCCGGCCGAGGGGGCGGTCCACACCCACGACCTGCACGCCACGATGCTCCACCTGCTCGGGATCGATCACGAACGGCTGACCTACCGGCACGCCGGCCGGGACTACCGGCTGACCGACGTGGCCGGCGAGGTTGTAAAGGGGATTCTCGCGTAGGCCGTGGGGGCAAGTTTCCAACTTGCCCGGGCCGGTCGGATCTGTGTCTTCTATCAGCTCCCGGGCAAGTTGGAAACTTGCCCCCACGGCCGTCCGATCACGGCAGGCGCCACTGTTCGTCGAAGAACCCGGCTCGCAGTACCTCTACTTCAAGCAGCCCCGACGGGTCCGCCGGGACTTTGCCGCCGACCTTCATCACCGCCCAGTCCCCCAGCCGGGGGAACAGCAAGTAGTTGAGCGAGCCCAGCTCCTTCTCGTGGAAGGTGTGCCCGCTGTTGAACACCACATAGCGTCCCTCTGCGAGTGGATTTGGCTGGATAACCACCGGGGCGTGATCGACCGCGGAGTACCGGTCCTTCCCGACCCCCAGCTCGTCCGCCGTCCACCGGACAGGCATCTTCGGAAGGACCCGGGCGATCAGGCGGTTGCTCCCGGGGTCACCGAAGAGGATCAGGTTGTTGCGGCGGATGTCCTCGTCGGTCACGGCCGTGTCGTCCTTGACCGGCAGGTCGCCGCGGAAGTACCGGTGCCACTCGTAGGCGAACCGCTTCAGGGTTGCGTCGGCCCAGGCCTGCACCGCCGGGTTCCAGGGCTTGCCCGTCCCGCGGACGCACAGGAACGGGGTGGTGAAGGCGTCGTCGATCGGCCCCTGCACGCCCGGCCGCTTGCCGGTGGGCGGCACGGTATCGAGGTCGCCAAGAAAACACCATTTCCCGTCCCGGTGACCGATCACCACCGGCGGAGCGGCCTTGCCGCGGGCCGGTAGTGGGACGTCCACCCCGCCGACGCGAAGACGGGGCTTCGGTCCCTGTAACACCGGTGGAAGGAGCGCGAAGCGGGTGACGTTGGTCGGCTCCTTCATCTCCACCGTCCCGTCCTCGGCGACAGATGCGTCCAGCTCGGCCCGGCGGTAGTGGTCCCCAAGCCCGAGCACCCGCAGCCAGTGGCAGCGGTCGTACTTGAGCGTCCACGTCACGAAGCGGACGCGCTTCGGCGAGTGGTCCACGCCCTTCTCGGCGAACCCGCCGATCCGCCGCATCTGCTCCGCGTGCGTCTTCGGGTCGATGACGTGCCCCGTGCCCGGCGAGATCAGGTTGACCATCGTCAGGCCTTCCTTCTCCATCGCCTTCCCCATCAGGACGTGGGCCTGGAAGAAGACGTCCTTCTCCCCCATGCAGGCGACCGTGGGGACGACCCCGGCGTTGGCCGCGTAGTCGACCGAGTCGAGCATGTGGAGGGCCGTCTCCTGGTGCGGCGGGAGCGGCCCGACCTTCACGAAGTTCGGCAGCGGGGTGCGGGAGAACTCGTGCGTGTCCACGTACCCGCAGTACGGGCCGAGGGCGACGAACCGGTCGGGGTGCTTGAGGCCCAGGTGCCAGGTGCCCGACGCCCCCATCGACATGCCGCGGAGGACGACCCGGTCGCGGTCGATCGTGTACCGCCGGCATACGGCCGCGATCGCCTCGAAGACGTCGGTCTCGCCCGCCCAGCGGTAGCAGTTCTCGACCCGGCCGAGCGGGTGGAGTTCGATGTAGTTCTGGTCCGGGGCGGTCTCGGAGGGCGCGTCGCCGCCGTCAAACCGGCTCATGAACCGCAGCTCGCTCAGCCCCGTCGGTCGGGAGCTGCCGTGCAGGACCACGTCTAGCCGGGGCGGCCGGGCCGGGTCGTAGCCGGCCGGCACGATCAGCCCGTAGGGCTGGACCGAGCCGTCCACGGCCGAGACGAACCCGCGGACGACCCGACCTTTTCGGTCGGCCCATGCGGGCTTCCCCGCGGCGAGGGAGTCGGCACGCTCCGCCCCACGCCGGAGGGCCTTGCGGACGAGAGTGAGATCGGCCGGGTCCAGCTTCGTCTCGTACAGCAGTGCCCACACGACCCCCTTCCGGAAGACCTCCGCATCGGCCAGGAGGTCGTCCTTCTCCGGCGTGAGCGGCCCGCGGGCCCGGAGGTCCCGGAGGCGGTCGCCGAGCGCTTTCACGTCGCGGGCGAGCGACTGGAAGTCCTCGGCGGAGAGGCCGGCGGGCGGTCCGGCCGGGGGAGCGGGGGTGGCGACGGCGGTGGTGAGAATGACCAGTGCCACCCCCGCGGCCGGCCACCTGATGAGGAGGGTCCGCATCGGTCACTCTCCGGGCCGGACGGGATCGGGAATAGGCTGGGTGGAGGGATTAGTTCTTCAGCTGGAAGATCGCCTCGACCTCGACACTCGTCCCGAGCGGGAGCTGGCCCATGCCGAGGGCGGTGCGGGCGTGCCGGCCGGCGTCCGGGCCGAACACCTCCTTGAGCAGGTTCGTCGCCCCGTTGATGACGAGATGGCAGTCGGTGAAATCCGGGTCGGCGTTCACGTACCCGGTCACCCGGACCACCCGCTCGACCCGGTCGAGGGAGCCGAGCTTGAGCCAGACCGCCCGGAGGATGTTCGCCGCGCACAGGGCCGCGGCCTTGGTCGCCTCGTCCACCGACACCTGCGACGGCACCTTCCCCTTGCTGGTCAGCACCCCGGCGTCATACGGCACCTGGCCCGAGGCGTACACGGTGTCGCCGAGGACCGACAACAGGTCGATCACCGGGCCGTCCTTCGGCCCGCGGTCGAGCGGGTATCCGGCGGCTACGAGTTTCTGTTCGCGTTCGCCCATCGGCAGGTCCTCGGGTCGTTCGGGGTGGAACGGCAGAAGCGGCATTGTACCGCGTCCCCCGCCGGGCTCAACCATTTGAGACCGCCACGCGGGCCGAGCCGGACACTCGCTCTGGTCACCGCCAGTAGGCCCCGCGGCCCCCCGTCTCAACCCGCCACGTCTCAACCCGCCACGTCGGCTTCCGACTCCTCCCGGATATGACCGTTCTCGCATGGCCGAACGTGCCGGGACCCACTCCGGGAGCCGTCGGGACGGGTGTGGGCTTTTGCGGTTTGCTGCTCGGGCATCAGACCGCGGGCCGGCGCCCGGCTGTACCAGACGACACTCCACACCCCGACACCGACAACCGCGGCACTCATCCACCAGCAACTGGGCGAAAGGATCTCTTCGATCATGGGGACGACCGGTTCTAGCGAATCGCGGAACCGCGCCACCTGGTCCTGCAACCCGGCGGCGTCGAACGGGAAGACCGGGCAGAGGAAGTCGGCGACTTCCGGGAGGAGTTGGGAGTCGGGGGCCGAGAAGCCGAGATCACCATTCATCTGGGGCTGGGGCGTGGGCGAAACGCCCCCGTCGCTCGTCATCGGGGCTTGCCTGTTCAGGGCCGAGGGGGGCGACGCGTCCGGTGGGGGAATATCCCGGAACCCGATCCAGACCGCCCGCTCCGGCAAACTCATCCAGCGGTCGTCGACAGGAATGCCGGCCGACTGCGTCGCTCGGACCGGTGTCCCGAAGGCGGTCCGATCGACCTCCTCCGAGGCGGTTGATAGCGCGAGGCCATCCGGGCCGTTAGTCCCGGCCCCGTGGGCGTTGCCTGCCATTTCGTCCGGCGGGGTGAGCAGGGGGTGACTGAGATCCAGTCGTCGCTCCTCGATCACTGACGCGAGCCAGCTGGCCGCAAACGCCTGTGGGTCGTGTCTCCACTCGTCGAGCAGGAGCACGAGTTTCGCCGCCGCTGGAGAACCCTGGGGCAGGTCCAGAACAGGCCCGGAGGCGGCGGCTTCGGAACCGAGAACTAGTTGATCCCGGGGTCCGGCGGCGGCGGCGGTCGCCGGGGCCGTTGCCGTTTCGCCGAGTTCCCGGACCGCCGTCTCCTTCAGGCGGCTTATCAGCACCGGGGAGAGCTCGACATGCCCGTCCGCACCGAGTTCCGGGGGGCTCAAGCCAAGACCTGTCAGGGCGGCCGACACCTCGATCGGTTCCTTACGAATCGCGTACGTGATCAAGGACTCCACCATGGGGACCAGACCCGCGAGCGAAGTCGTGCTCGGCAGACTGCGGCCGTCGAGGCATTCCAACGAGAGTACCAGGCGCGGCCGTGCGGTCCCGGTCCGGGCACCGCCGGGTTTGCGGGTAAACACCAACGATCGAAGCCAGCCCAACATGGTGTCCTCCTCCGTGAGGGCGCCCGGAACTGATCCGGTCAGCGGCGGGCTTTTAGCTGGTCCACGAGCGCCCGAGCCCCGGGGTGGCCCGGATCGGCCTGCGCGGCGCGTACGGCGTGGGTCTCGGCAGCTGCGCGGTTGCCGGCCGAGCGGTGAACCAGGGCGAGGTTGTAGTTCACGACGGCCGGTGAGTAACCGTCTCTTAATGCCTGTTCCAGGTCGGCGGCGGCCTCTGTGAACCGCTTCGCCTGGTGGTGTAGCAGGCCGCGGTTCAGCGCGGCCTCGGCCAGCGTGGGTTCGAGTTCCAGCGCCCGGTCGAAGTCGTTCCGCGCGCCGTCCGCCCGGCCGAGCGTCATGTAAGCCAGACCGCGGTTGTAGTGGCACAGCCCGCGCCGGTCGCGGGCGACGGCCAGGCAGGCCGAAAACCCGCTCACGGCTTCTTCGGCCCGACCCCGGCGGGCCGCACACACGGCCGAATGATAGTTCGGCCAGAACCCGCCTGGGTCGCGGTCGACCGCCTGCCGGAGTAGGACCTCGGCGCCCTCCAGGTCGCCCGCGTTCAGCCGGGACCGCCCGAGTGCGTACACGTCCCACGGGGATGACGGCGGGTCGACCGGCGGCAGACCGGCGGGTTCGCCCAGAGCTGAGAGGTGAACCTCCCGGGCCCGGGCGAGGACGACGGCCGGCCCGAGTGCCCCTTCGGCCTCGTCGATCCGCCGCAGGGCCGCCCGCCGGGCCGAAGGGCTCCCGCCACCGTCCCGCACCCGGAAGTCCGCGGACAGGAGTGCCAGGTCGAGGAGGTCGGTGCGCAGCTGCCGCTCCGGGTCCGGCCCGAGATCGGTTTCCCCTGGCGCCGCGAGCTGGTCGCGAAGCCGCCAGAGGGTCTCGCAAGCCTGCGTCACCGCACGCAGGTCCGATCCGGCCAGGGAATCGACGTCGTATCCGAATCGAAGTTTGTCGACCAGTTGGTGCAGGTTTACCGCCTGTCGTCCCCGCCGGCTCAGGCGCTTGTGTCGGACCAAATCGGGCATGAGGTCTCCCGCCCAGGGGAGCCCTTCCACCCGTTGGAGACCGTGGGCGAACACTTGCTCCGCCTCCGCGTACGCGCCCCGGGCGAGCAAGTCTTGCCCGAGCCGACCGGCCTCCCGACCCTCGCGGCACCGCTCGCGGTGGTGGAGGGCGGTGAGCGAGCCGAGCCCGACCGCGAGTGTCAGGGCGGCCGCGCCGAGGGCGGCGGCCCACGGCCGCCGCCGCGCGTGTCTGAGGAGATGGTATCCCGGGCCGTGAATCCGGACCCGCACGGAGCGGCCGGCCGCCACCCGGTCGAGATCGTCGGCCAGCGCGGTGACCGAGGGATACCGGTGGGCCGGGTCTTTGGCCAGCGCTTTGAGGCAGACGGCGTCGAGTCCCCGGTCGAGGCCCGGGCGGGCCCGCCCGGGCGGCTCGGGATCGGAATCGACGACCTGTCGAAGAATCTCCCAGGTCGTTCGGCCATCGACTGGCGGGCGGCCGGTCAGGCACTCGTACAGGATCGCCCCGAGGCCGTACACGTCGACGGCCGGGGAAACCGCCCGGTGCCCGTCTTCCACGACCTCCGGGGCCATGTAGCACGGCGTGCCGAGGAGCATGCCGGTCCGCGTCCGCACGCGGTCGTGGTCGAGGAGCCGGGCGAGACCGAAGTCGGTCAGTTTGGGGCGACCCCCCGGGAGCGGTCGGTCCGGCGACCCCGGGGCGAGCTCGTCACCGGTCAGAAGGACGTTGGCCGGTTTCAGGTCGCGGTGGATGACGCCGCGGTCGTGCGCGTGCTGGACGGCCCGCGCCAGGGCGCGGATCAGGGCCAGCGTCTCCGGCACCGGGAGCCGTCCGACCGCCGACAGCCGGTCCGCGAGGCTGCCGCCCCGGACCAACTCCAGGACGAGGTACGGCCGGCCGTCGTACTCGCCGACCTTGAAGATCCGAACAATGTTCGGGTGGTCGAGCCGGGCGACCGCCTCGGCCTCGTCGCAGAACCGCAACCGGTGGTCGGGACGGGTGAGCAGGTTCTCGGCCAGCAGTTTCAGGGCGACCGGCCGGTGGAGGGTCAGGTCCACGGCCTCGTACACCGTCCCCATTCCCCCCTTTCCGATCTCGGCGCGGACCTCATACCCGGTAATGACCGGTAGCCGTCCAAACCGGTCCCGGCCGGCGTGAATCAGGTTCACACCCTGACAATGGTCCGTGGCACCCGGGTCGACCCGGGTTGCGAGATGGGGCCCGCGCGACCGACCCGATGGGATCAATACCACAGAGGAATCGCCGGCCATCGGGTTCTCCTTAACCGGGCCGTCGACCTGGCCTCGACGGCGACATCCGTTCCCGACCGATCCCCCGATCGTCCCTGGGGGAGTTTTATTCGTCCGGCGGACCGCAGACTTGGTGCCCCGGAGGTTCACTCACCGGGGGAAGGGGTTGCGACGGGAGCACGGGCTCACGGCATCGCGGCGGCTCGTCGACGGTTGGGCTGTATTAGACCAGATCGGTACACCGGCGACAAGCCGACGGCCGCACGGCCGTCCGGATCGCCGGCCGGAACTCGGCAGACATCTCCTGGTCGGACGGTCGTACCGGCTCTGTTCCCGCGACGCTGGTCTACATGCCCCCCGGCCTCGCCTCCTGGTGCGCCGCGGGTGTCGACGGGCCGCCGGACACGGCGGCCCGCCCCTCGTTCGCCAGTTCGGGGCGGGCCGCCGGGAACCCTGTGGGGGGTGAAACGACCCGGCCGGCAGGCCCTCTCCTCCCGCGCGGGTCGGCGCCGAAGCCACGCACCCCGATCACGACCAGGAACAGGAGTACGGCCGCCGGGTTCGCCCCGGCCAACTGGAGCCGGTGAGGGCCCGGGAAGAGAAGCTCCAGCTGGGTCCCCGCGAGAAGGAGGGTCGCCGCGCCGAGGACGGCCCGGCACCAGACCGGGTGGGGCCGGGCCCACGCCAGCACGACCGCCCCGGCCACAGCCGGTGCGACCAGGATGTACGTTACCGTCTCGGTCGCGGGACCGAAGGCCAGCATCCAGCCCACGCACAGGCCGTACGCGGTGTTCACCGCCGCGGCCCACGGCCGGCGGCGGTGAGCCCAACACACCGCTCCCACCACCCCGGCGGCGACCAGCTCGACCCGGAAGTATGCGACCCGGGTCATTGGCCATCCGAGCTGACCGGCGAGGTACATCGCGTCCCGGAACCATCCGTCCACGAACCGCTGATTCAGGCCGTATTCCACCCAGTCCCGGTACTGCCGGGCCACGTACCCTGGATCCTGAAGTAAGAACGGCAGGGCGAACCACCCGGCCTGGGCCACCGCCCACCGCCAGGCGAACTGCCGCGGGGCCATGAGACACAGGACCAGGGCCAGGGACACCGGGTACGCCTTGAGCGCGACCGCCAGCCCGATGCTCGCCGCCGCCACCCACCACCGGCCGGTGATGGCCCCGGCCGCGGTCATGAGGAGGAGCCCCGCGGTAAGGACGTTGACCTGCACGTCCATCAGGTAATTGTTGCCGACGGCCGCGACGAGCAGGAAGAAGACGGCCCGCCGGCGGGGGGTGAATGTGTCCGGGAAGGCGACCCGCTGCCACTGCCACAGCCCGGCCGTGAAGACGCCGAGGTTGGCAAGCCGGAGCAGTCCGTTTCCGATCACGTCCGGGACCAGGCCGAGCGGGGCGAGCAGGGCGGCGACCGTCGGGGCGTAGCGGAACACGACCAGGGAATCGGGCTGGCCCGCGTCGTACAGGTCCCGGCCGGCGACCCAGTCCCGGCCCGCCTGGGCGAATACGGCGTAACACCCGGCATGCCGCGGGTGGTGGGCGAAGGCCGCCCGGCCGACGGCCATCAGAGCCAGGACGACCCAGACCCCGGCGGCGAGCCGGACCCACGGGTCGTGGGGCGAATTGCGGAGCGTCATGCCATGAACCCTGCGGCCGTCCCCGGCCGGGTTGACAGACCTGCCTGACGAGGCTGCCGCCGGGAGGATCGCCGACTGGAGAGGTGGACACGTACGGGGTCCGCGCGACGGCCCGGCTTCTCCCCCGGTGCCCCGAACGACCCCCACCGCGACGCCGGTGGGGCGGTCCCGGTCAGGTCGTGGTCACCTGCTGGACCGAGCCGGTCGTCTGGTTTCCGGCCGCGTCCGTCGCCCTGACCTGAACGGTGTAAGTACCTGGGGCCCCACCGAATTGATACGACCAGGTCGCCCAGTTGTCCGTGGTCGTCGCCGGGAGGAACTGCTGGGTGAGACTATTGAATCCGCTGCCGTCCCAGAAGTTCGTCCCGTTCGAGATGCTCACCGCGACCGCCGCGACCCCGGTCGGCGTGTCGGCCGCGGTCCCGGTGACGGCCGCGGCCGACGTCGGCGTCGGGTCGATCGTCACCGTCGGCGGGGTAGTGTCGATCACCAGTCCGCCCGTCGCGGTCGCGGTCCTGGTATTCCCGGCCGTGTCGGTCGCCGTTACGGAGATGTCGTACGTCCCGGCGGCGAGGGCGGTCGGGACGGCCGCCGACCAGGTGCTCCCCGTTACCGTGGCCGCGACCGTCTGCCCGCCGACGGTGACCGACACGGTCGCGGTCGGGTCGTCGACCGTCCCGGTCAGGGTCGGGGTCGCGTTGTTCGTGGTGAGGGAGGTCGCGGTCACCGTCGGGGCTGTCCGGTCGGAAGTGATGGAGAAGGTGTTCGAGGCCGTGTTCTGGTTCCCGGCGGCGTCCGCCGCGCCGCCGGCCGGGACGGTAACGGCCACCGCCCCGTCGGCGGTCGGGGTGACACCGAACTTGTAGATGGTGGCACTCGTCGCGGTGAACCCGGTGAGCGTCCCGTTGGTAACCGTCACCCCGGCCGCCGAGAACCCGGTCACCGCCTCGCCGAACGTGACCGTGACCGGGATCGAAGCGGCATTCGTCGGGCTCGTCGCAGTTGAGCTGACCGTCGCCGTCGGGGCCGTCGGATCGTAAGCCGTCCCGACGGGGAGGTAGGCGACACTCGGGGCGGTGAGCGAGGTAAGCGTTTGCGCGTTGAACGCGAGCGGGTCCGGCGTCTGGCCGGGCCCGTCGGTCGTGACCAACTCGGTCGTCCCACCCGAGTCGAACGCGGCCGCCAGGACCCCCGCCCGCTGGGTCGAGTCGTACGCGAAGAAGTTCTGGAAGGCACTCCCCGTCGCCCCGCTGTACACTTCGACCCGCGGCCCGCCGCCGGACCCGGCCGCGACGATCACGTCCGCCTTCCCGTCCCCGTCCAGGTCGCCGGCCGCCACGGTCACGCCGCCGGTGAAGGTCGTCTCGAACGGGGTCACGCTCAGCAGCTGGGACCCGCCCTTTCCGCTGAACACGATCACCTGGGAGGCGGTCCCGGGGCCGGACCCGGCGACCACGTCCGGGGCCCCGTCCCCGTTCACATCCCCGGCCGCGACGGCGACGGCGGTCGCCCCAGCGAACGGGGTGAAGCTGTTCACCACCGACTGGTCGGCGAACCGGATTACTTCGACCAGCGGCTGCCCCCCGGCGATCGCCCCGACGACGATATCGGCCTTGCCGGTGCCCTCGACGTCGGCGGCGGCGACACTCACCCCGGCCCGGGAGGCCGGGTCCCCGACGGTGAACGATCCGAGCAGACTGCCGTCGACGCCGCTGAACACCTTGACCACCGGCCCGCCGCCGGGCCCCGGCCCGGTGATGACGTCCGGGGTGCCGTCCCCGTTCACGTCCCCGACCGCCACGTTCACCCCGCCGGTGAATGTGCTCTCGTACGCGGGGATGGTGAAGATCTGCTGCTGCGTGCCCGCGTCGTACACGCCGACCGTCGGGGCCGACCCGGGCGCCACGGCGGTCGCGAACACCCCCGCCGGGGTGTCCCGGGCTTCCAGCACCTCGACCCGGAGGGGGGGCCGGCTGGGCCGGGTCATCGTCTTCAGCACGCGCCGGCGATACCACGGCAACAACATTGTCTACCTCGTGTGAAATTCATGGTGATGAATAAAACAAATATGTCCGTTTTCGCATCAGTTCACTTCGGGCGAGCCCGGGTCTCCTACCGGCGAAACACGCCGGCCGACGGGTTCTGCCGGCGGGACGAGACCGGCTTGTCGGGGTCCAGGTGTCCTGCCCGCGGGGAATTCCGAGTGCCTGTCGGTGGAGGGGCGGGGTGGGCGGAGGGCCCCCGGTGGTTCATCGCGGCGAGAGGGGTATAACGGGCGCTTCAACAGGAGGAATTTCGAGAACAACTTGCGCGCCGCGCACACGATCGAAAATGTGAACGGGAGATGGATGGAGGAAGATGATTCACTTCGTTCTCATTTTCCGGCGCCCGAGGCCGGGTCGCGGGCGGTTGCCGTTGCACCCATTTCCCCGACTGTTACACTCTCTCCGCCAGGCCATGAGACATCGCCCGACGCAAGGAGGCGTTCCGATGACCGGACGACGGCTTTGGGCACTCGGTACCCTGACCCTACTGGTCCTACCGGTCGGGATGGTCCAGGCCCACCCACCCCGCGTGATGGTCGGGGTCGGTATCGGGGGCCCGGCTTACCCCCGGGCGTACTACTACCCGCCGCGTTACTATCCCCCGGCGTACTACTATCCCCGGCCGGTGTACGGGGTCGGTGTGTATGTCGTCCCGCGGCCGGCCGTGGTCTACCCGGCCCCGGCGACGATCGTCGTCCAGCCGCCGGGTGTCTACCCGGCCCCACTGGCGATCCCACCCGGACCAGTGACGATCCCACCCTCCGCCCAGCCGAGCCCGGCCCCGCCCGGTCAGCCGTGACCCCGAGTTCGACCTGCACCCGCGAGTGACCGGCCCCCGCCGCCCACGCACAATGTCCCGGCGCGGGTCAACTGACGCGGGTCCCGCCGGGGTTGATACCCTCACCCGCCACGCTACCGGCTGCGATCGGGAAAGCGGGCGGGGCGTCACCGATCATGTCCAGGAACCATCGTCATGGCCCCGGTCCGCCTCGCCGCGCCGTCACCACTTCCTTCCGCCGTACTCCGGGAGGGGATTTCGTCCCCCCCGTCCGCGGTCGCGGCCTGGACGAAGATGCTACCGGTGCTGGTCTGGTGCGGGCTCGCCCTGGCGGTCGGGGTGAAGGCCGTCATCTCCCCGAACCGACACAGCGTCTGGCCGGTATTCGCGACCGCGTCCGACCACTGGCGGACGGGTCAATCGCTGTACGCCTATTACCCCGGCCTGGACATGTACCGGTACAGCCCGACGTTCGCGGTCGCGGTCGCGCCGCTGGCCGCCCTGCCCGTCCGACTCGGGGGGTGCGTCTGGGGAGTCGGGAGCGTCCTCCTCCTGTACGCCGCCCTCCGTGCCCTTCATCGCGAGGTTCTCGCGGACGAACCAGGGTCGCCGGACCGCGCGGCGTTTCTCACCATCGCCGCCGCCGGGGTCGCCCCCATGGCCTGGAACCTCCAGTCCAACGCCCTGGTCCTCGCCCTGGCGGCGCTCGGGACCACCGCCGCGGCCCGCGGGCGGTGGTGGCGGGCCGCGGTGTTGCTCGCGGCCCCGGTGTTCATCAAGCTCTGGCCGCTCGCCTGGGCCGCGGTGGTCGCCGCCGGCCGCCCCCGCCGGCTCGGCCCGCGGCTGGCGGTGGCCCTGGCCGCGCTGGCTGCGATTCCGGCCCTGGCCGCCTCGCCCGAGACGGCGGCCGGGGTGTACCAGGAGTGGGAATACGTACTGCGCGTGGGCCAGGGGCTCCGGTGGCCCGGCTACCGAGACCTCCTGACCGTGTGGGATTTGACCGGGGTTCCGGTCGACCCACTGGTGTACCAGGTCGTGCAGTTCGCCGGGGGGTGCGGGGTGGTGATCGCGTCGCTGGCGGCGGGCCGCCGCCCCGGGTGCTACCGGCGGGGGCTGGCGGTCGGGCTCGGGGCGTGGCTCTGCTGGCAACTCCTGCTCGGCCCGGGAAGCGAGCGGAATACTTACGGGCTGGTCATCCCGGTCATGGGGTGGGAGGTGTTGCGGGCCCGCCGGGCCGGGGCGGCGTGGGCGTGGCCCGGGGGAGCGTTGGCCGTCGTTGTGCTCTTCTCTTCCGGGGATGTCGAGCGCGTCATTGGGCAGTATGTCCCCGGGTCCACGGCGGTCCTTCCCGCGGCCGTGGCCGTGTTCGCCGGCTGGATGGTCTTCGACGGAGTCCGGTCGGCCGCGGGGGGCCGGGGTCAACAGCCCACACCGGCACTCGTGTCAGGCCCGTGGACGGCCCTGTCGGGTGCACCGGAGGATCGGCCCGAGAACGAGCTGCCGCGCCGGGAAGACGTTCACACCTTCCCGGCGGTGAAGGAGGCGGGATGAGGCCGGCCCGTCGTCCGGTGGGAAATCCGAGGCGACACGGGTGGGGGCACGTTTCCCACTTGCCCGGGCCGGATGCCCTGGGAAGCGACCGGCCGAACCCGTTAGACCGATGCGTGGGACCGGGTTCCGACCGCCCCGGGCAAGTGGGAAACGTGCCCCCACATCTCGTTCGGGCTCCGGAGGCTGTGGAAGGGTGAGTGACACATCAGACCGCGATCGGTCGAAAAAATGTGCCCACGCCGCGCCCGCTTTTCTCCACGCGAAGCGATGACCTCTTAACGGCCAGAGGGACGGCGACTCCCCGGTGGCCGCGGGTCCTCGATGATTTTCGGCCGGACGGGGCGTTGTCCTCACCCGACAACCCTGTTCCGGCGATTCCCCCAGGAGCAACTCCCAAATGTTCCTCTTCCGGTGGTTCCGACGGGCCGGGCAGACAGACTCTCTCACCCCCCCGGCTCGTGAGCTGCGGTCCCGGCAAGCCGGGGCCGCGTTTCGCCCCGGCGTCGAACTGCTCGACGACCGGCTCGCGCCGAGCGCGGCGTCCCTGTTCGGGGCGTACAACCCTTCCGGGCCGGCCACGCACTTCTCCGTGACCACCCCCGAGGCGGGGACCGCCGGGGCCTCGTCCCCGGTCGCGGTGGTGGCCCTGGACGCATCGAACCACGTGGTCCAGAACTACACGGGAACCGTCCAGCTCACGGCGTCGGACGGCACCATCCCGGCGACTTACACGTTCACGGCGGCGGACCACGGGATTCACCTGTTCACCGAGACCCTCGGGACCCCCGGCACCGACACGGTGACCGCGACCGATTCGACCGCCGCGTCGATCACCGGGTCCGCGTCCCTCACGGTCAACCCGGCCCCGGTCGCCACCCATCTCGCCGTGGTCGTCCAGCCGCAGGCGTACGCCGGCGCCCCGACACAGGTCGCGGTGGTGGCCCTGGACGCGGCGAACCACATCGTCCCGACCTACACCGGGACCGTCCGGCTCACGAGCTCGGGCACCGCCGATACCCTCCCGGCCGCCTACACGTTCACGGCATCGGACCACGGGGTCCACGTCTTTACCGTCACAGCCGGGACCGCGGGCAGCGACACCCTCACCGCGACCGACACGAACACCTCCACGGTCACCGGCAGCGCGACGGTGACCGTGAATGCCGCCCCGGTCGCCACCCACTTCGCCGTGGTCGTCCAGCCGCAGGCGTACGCCGGCGCCCCGACACAGGTCGCGGTGGTGGCCCTGGACGCGGCGAACCACATCGTCCCGACCTACACCGGGACCGTCAGCCTGACCAGCACGGACGCCGGCGCGACCCTCCCCGCTTCGTACACGTTCACGGCGGCGGACCACGGGGTCCACACGCTCAACGCGACCTTCGACACCGCCGGCAGCTACACCGTCACCGCGACCGATGGCGCCAACGCGGCGCTCACCGGGACGGCCGCGGTGACGGTCAACCCGGCCCAGGTGGTCACGCACTTCGCCCTCCTGGCCCGGCCCCAGGCGTACGCGGGCGCGCCGACCCAGGTGATGGTGGTGGCGCTGGACGCGTCGAACCACGTGGTCCAGAACTACACCGGGACCGTTCAGCTCACGAGTTCGGACGGCGGGGCAACGCTCCCGGCCGCGTACACGTTCACCGCCGCCGACCGCGGCATCCACGTGTTCGCCGTCACCCTGTCGGCCGCGGGGTCCCAGACGATCACGGCGGCCGATACCACCAACTCCTCGCTCACCGCCACCGCGGCGGTGAACGTGAGTTCGTCCCGGCCGGGCCGTGGTGGGTACCACGGGTGGCTGTGATGCCCGACGGAACCGGGAGCGGGTGGCCGACCGGGGCAGCGTGTCATGGCTCGGAATCGTTGCGAACGGCTGCCGGGATGAGGTGTGAGGGGATGGGCGACTCCTCCACCCGCCCGGCAGCCAAACAAATCAGCGGTCTCTTCCTCACGGATCTTTAACCCGGAGCGTGGTATCCGGAATAAATTGATAACGGGCATCGACACATTCCCGGACAGGACGCCGGGCGGTCCGGACCGCCCGGCGATCCTGCGTTTGTACCTTCCGCAGCCCGGGCTCGGAATGGAGACCGCCCCGTATGATCTCCTCACAACGCCTCGTGCTGGGCATCGAGCTGTTCGAAGACCGTCTCCTCCCGTCCACGCTCGGGTTCCGCGACCCCACCCCCTCCGAGCCGGCCTCGTCGACCCCGGCGGTGACCCGCCCGCCCGATGGCGGACCCATCTCTGACCCTGGCGGACGCGGGTCAGATGCACCCACCGGCGCGATTGCTCTCGATCGAGGCGCACGCCCTTCCGACTACTCGATCGGTAACGGGGGGGGAGCCGCTCCGGGCGGCGGGGGGGCCGGGGTCCCTCGTACAGACCTTGCCGCCCGCCCGCCGGACATGGCGTCCGGGGGGGCCGTTGCGCCGACCCCCGGGTCACGACCCCCTGTCGACATCTTGCGGACCGGCCCGCCCTCGGCGGCCGCACTCGCCGGTTTAGCGGAGGCCATCGGTGCAGGGCTTCGGGGCCGGGCAGAGGCAACCGGCCAGGTCGCGTTCCTTCTCCCGGCCGGGACGGGGCAACACCTCTTCGTGAAGTTCGCGCAGCCGGGCGAGGGCGGGCCGTTCGTCGGCGCCGACGCGGTCGTACAGGCCGGCGTGCCCCCCGTCGTTGTCGTCACCTCGGCGTCCGTGGCCGGCGCGGCGAGCCTTCAGGTCATTTCCATGCCGGCGGGAGTTCCGACCTCGGTGGGGCCGTTGTTTTCGTCCGGAGCGGCGGACGTGGCGGATGCGTCCGACCCCGTGCCGCCGACCCGGACCGAGCAAATCCGGCCTGCCGACCCGACACCGCCCGGCGGGGACGCGGGTCCGGTCGACGCGGACCTACCCGGTGGCGTTCCGGTCGCGGGTCTGCTCCGGTTGGATTGTGCCCGGCTGGAAGCCGGGGCGCGCCACCTCGTGAGCTGCGTGTCGGATCTCGGGTTAGAATTGCCGGAGGAGATCAATGTCCCCGTGGAGTTCGGGTGGCTCACGACGGCGGTCGTCCTGAGCGGCGGTGCGGGTTACGCGTTGTGGGTGAATCGGTCGGCCCTACGGCCCGGCCGCCGGCTGGCCGATTCACCCGGGTTCGGTCCTCGCGCGGTGGGAGAGGGGTATGACCGCCCGGTCCGATGACGACCGCCCGGGGCAGCCGGGCAGCGAGGTCGAATCCGTGGAGGATCTGGTCGCGGCCTACGCGCCGTACCTCCGGGCGATCGTCCGCCGGCAGCTGTCCGACCGGCTGCGGGCCAAGTTCGACTCGGTCGACGTCGTGCAGTCGGTGTGGGTGCAGGTGATCCGCCGGCTGGGGCGGGACGGCTGGCGGGTGAACGACAAGGACCACCTCCGGGCCCTCCTGGTCACCATCGCGCGGCGGCGGCTGGTCAGCCGGGCGCGGCGGTTCGGGCGCGGGGGCGACGCCGACCGCCCCGCGGAGGAGGAGTGTGCCGGCGTCTCCGACCCCCGCCACCCCTCGCCCAGCGAGGCCGCGCAGGCGAACGACCTGTGGGCCAAGATGCTCGCCCTCACCCCGCCCGACCACCACCGGGTCCTCCTCCTCAGGCGGGACGGGTTGCCGCTGGCGGAGATCGCCGCCCGGACCGGGCTGCACGAGGGGAGCGTCCGCCGCATCCTCCGCCGGTTGTCCCGCGAACTCGCCCTCCGCGAGGAGCCACTCCCGCCCCCCGGACTCGGGCCCCCGGAGTCGGCGGAATGAGCCCCGACAGCTCGAAGAGTACGCTCGACCAGTGGGAAGGCCGGCCCGGCGAGCGGTCCCCGGTCGTCGAAGGGGCCGCCGGGGAGATGGTCGATCGCTGGCGGCGGGGCGAGCGGCCGCTGACCGAGGAGTATCTGGACCGCTTCCCGGACCTCCGGGAGTGCCCCGAAGCGGCCCTCGAACTCCTGGCCGAGGAACTCGCGCTGCGGGACGAGTACGGCCGGCCGACCTCGCCCGCCGAACTGGCCGAGCGGTTCCCGCTCTGGGAGGCTCAGGTCCGGGCGCTGGTCCAGTGTCACCGGGCGCTCGGGCCACAGGCCGCCCCGCGGTTCCCGTCGCCCGGCGACGCGATCGGCGAGTTCCGTCTCGTGGCCGAACTCGGGCGGGGGTCCCACGGCCGCGTGTACCTGGCCACCCAGCCGGCCCTGGGCGGCCGGCCGGTGGTGCTCAAGCTCGGCCCGGCCGCCGGCCACGAACACCTGTCCCTGGCCCGGCTCCAGCACACCCATATCGTCCCGCTCTACTCCGTCCACGAGTTCCCCGAGGAGGGGATGCGGGGGTTGTGCCTGCCGCACTTCGGCGGGACGACCCTGGCCGCCGTCCTCGCCGGGCTCGACCCGGTCGGTCGGCCGGCCGGCGGGGAGGATATCCTGACGGCCCTCCGCCGGGCCGAGCCCGGCGGGCCGGCCCCGCCCCCGACGCGGAGCCTGGCGCGGGAGGCTCTCGCGCGGGCGGCGTACGCCGACGCGATCTGCTGGATCGGGGCGTGCCTGGCGGACGCCCTGCAGTACGCCCACGACCGCGGGCTGCTCCACCTGGACCTCAAGCCGTCCAACATCCTGCTCGCGGCCGACGGGGTCCCGATGCTCCTCGACTTCCACCTCGCCCGCCCCCCGCTGCCCGCCGGAGAACCGGCCCCGCCGTGGCTCGGGGGGACCCCGGGGTACATGGCGCCCGAACAGCTGACCGCCGTCGCCGCGGTCCGGACCGGGACCGCCATCCCCACGGCCCTGGACGGCCGGGCCGACGTGTACGCGCTCGGTGTCGTCCTCCGGGAGGCGCTCCGTGCCCCCGCCCGGGGCGGCGAGGCGGTGCCCGGCCCGGCGGGGCTGACCGACATCCTCGCCCGCTGTACCGCGGCCGATCCGCGGGACCGCTACCCGACCACGGCCGACGTCGCGGCCGACCTCCGGCGGCACCTGGCGGACTTGCCCCTGAAAGGAGTGGCGAACCGAAGTCTCACGGAGCGCTGGACCAAGTGGCGCCGGCGGCGGCCCCTCGCCCTGCCCCTGGCCCTCGCCCTGGGGGCGGTCCTCGCCGCGGGCGTAGGCTTTTGGGCACGCTCCGGCCGGCAAGTCGATCGGGCCGAGACGGCTTTCCGGGATGGCGAAACGCATCTCCAGAATGGCCGGTACGCGGAGGCCGTACAGGCACACCGGGCGGGCGAGACGTTGCTCGACGGGGTGCCGTTCCGGCAGGGTTTGCGGGCCCGCCTCCGGGAATCCCGGCGGGCGGCCGAGCGGGGGCAGGCGGCGGACGATCTCCACACGCTCTGCGAACAGGTCCGGCCGCTCTACGCGGCGGACGTGGTCACCCCCGAGCAGGTGCGGCCGGTCGAGGCCCGGTGTCGCGACCTTTGGGCCCGGCGCGACCAGATCGTCCAGACCCTGACCGGCCAGCCGAACCCGGACCTGGAACCCCGGTGGCGGGGCGATCTGCTCGATCTCGGCATCCTCACCGCCGACCTCGGGGTCCGGGCGGTCTCCCTGGATCAAGCTCCGGGCGCCCATCGGCAGGCGCTCGCCACGCTGACCGAGGCCGAGTTTCTCATCGGCCCGAGCGGGGTGCTCCATCTCGAACGCGCGCGGCACGCCCGGGCGTCGGGCGACCCCGAGGCGGCCGACGCCGCGACCCGCCGGGCGAGGACCTTACCGCCGCGGACCGCGTGGGAGCATCTGGCCGTCGGCCGGGCCGCGCTCGGGGCCGGGGACGTCTCACGGGCGGCGGCCGAGATGGACCGGGCGCTCCGGCTCGATCCCGGTTCGTTCTGGGCGAACTACTACAAGGGGACTTGCCGGCTGCGAACGGCCGAGCCGGCCGATGCGCTGGTCGCGTTTTCTGTATGTGTCGCCCTGGCCCCGCAGAGTGCCTGGTGCTTCCACAACCGGGGCCTGGCGTACGCGGAACTGGGGCGACTCGACGACGCCCAGGCCGATTTCGACCGGGCGTTCACGCTGGACCCCGGCCTGGGAGCTGCGCTGCTCGCCCGGGCATCGGTCCATCACCGGAGCGGACGATATCCGGACGCCCTCGCCGACCTCCGGGGGGCCGTCCGGAGCGGTGTCCCTCACGGGATGGTCGAATACCAGAAGGCCGTCACACTGCTCGCGATGAACGACCGGCCGGCCGCCGTCCGAAGTCTCCGCACCTGTCTCGCGGCCGACCCGGGACACCGCTCAGCCCGGGAACTGCTCGCCCGCCTGTCCGCCACGCCCTGATAAAGTACCCGGTGAGACTATCTGATTCCGGTCCCTCTCTCCTCTTGAGGGGATCGGTATCAATGGGCCGGGCTCGGGATCGGGTCGCGATCGCCGACCCCCGGCCGTATGGAGCCCGGCGCCAGGAGTCAGGCCGGGCCGGACGAGCACAGCGCGATCAGGTCTGGCAGGGCAACCGTCATGCCCTGGGTCTCGACGACAGCCGTGATCGCGGACGGGTCCCCGGGAAATCGTCGGGCGGAGCGGAAGTTCGGAACGGGAAGGTTCATCGTCCGGAACCCCCTCGGCACCAGCAACCCGACCGGTTCCGCGGCCCCGGATGGGGCGATCACCACGACCCGGCTCTTGTTGTCGTCCGCGTCCGTCGGAAGTCCGAGCCGGACCGCCAGATCGACGACCCCGATCACCCGGTCCCGCCACCCGAGGACACCGGCCACGAACGGCGGCGAGCCCGGGACCCTGACGACTTTTTGCGCCTCGGTTACCTCGACGGCCACCCCACCACTTGCCGCAGAGAGCAAGTCCGCGCATGACGAGGGTCGGCCAACGGCACGAGGTTGCTAAACTCTGGGTCCTTGGTGGGACGGCCAGTTGAGCAATCTCATGACGACAAGCCCAAGATCATCTCTGGGAAACTCAACGCCTACTCGGAAGGGCATGGACATCGCCAACCGATCAAAGCTACGGGCCGCAACCAACTTGCTGACGGTCTTGTGCATTAGCACGATGACATGCCCCAAAGGGTCGGGACGCTCGGGAAGTTGATCGTTCCCGAAGTATCCTTCCCAATCCGAGAAATGTAGCCTGGCGAAGTCGGGATACTTGAAGTCTGCGGTGTGCGGGTTGTAACTACAGAGCCGGTCCCTCTGGATATAATATTGTGCGTTCTCCCACCCCCTCTCCCCTTCCAGCGCAGTCTCCCGTCCTTTCA
>JAQGHQ010000458.1 GCA_028288765.1 Gemmataceae bacterium
CGCGAGCAACACCGGTGGGCCTCGACGACTCGACCCACCCTACAAAACCTGATGGGTCCAACAAAGGAAGATGGTGGCGAAATGAACCCACACAACGGGAAACATGCAGTTGAACGGCCGTCCACAATCTCAGCCGGCACCCGAACACCGAGACCAGCACCGACGGGACGACCAGCGGTTCGAGGCCCGTACCACGCTCGCGGCCGGGTCGCTTTTCTCCCTGCCGCCTACCCCTCCTGCGCGCCGCAGTCACGGAGAATCTTGCGGAAGGCCTCGACCGCGTACGGGAACAGGTCCGAGCCGGTCACCCCGCCGGTCGGGCCGCCGCCGCGCAGGTGTGGCTCCATGACCGCGAACCCGTTGTACCCCAGCTTCACCGCGTCGCGGATGCTGTGTGGGATCTTGCCGTCCCCGGTCCCCGCGATCACGCCGTGTTCGTGCCCGGCCGCCGGGCCGCCGTGCTTCCAGTCCTTGATGTGGAAGTGGGCGGTGAAGCTCTTAGTCTTCTCCCACCCCTCGACCGGGTCGTACCCGCAGAACACGAAGTTCGCGGCGTCGTAGGCGGCCCGCAGGGCGGGGCTGTTCACGCTCGACATGACGTCGAGGACCCGGTCCGGCGAGTCGCCGTAGATCCGGTGTTCGTTCTCGTGGAACAGGGTGACTTTCGCCTTCGCGGCGAGGTCGGCCTTGGCCCGCATGCGGCGGATGACCTCGTCGCGGTACAGGGCCCAGTTGCCGTCGAAGTTCGGGTCGTTCCCGGGCGGGTAGTAGCTGAACACGCGGATGTGCGGGGTGCCGAACACCCCGCACAGCTCGACCGCCCGCTTGAGCTTGTCGAGGTGCGGCTCAAACGGGCTATCGATCGCGACCTTGCCGACCGGCGAGCCGATGGCGGAGAGCTTGACCCCCTCGCCGTCGAGGAGCTTCTTGAACTCCTTGATTTGCTCGTCGGACAGGGCGAGGACGTTCGTCTTGTGAATGGACCGGAACTCGATGTACCGGACATTGCACGCCTTGAGGACGGCGAGCTGCTCGCGGGGATCGGGACTGATCTCGTCGGCAAAGGCCGAGACAATGAACACGGGGAGTGCCTCAGGTGTGTGAGGGTGGTGGCGTGGATAAAGAGTAGGTTTGGGACCGGGAACGGCGAGCCGGGGATGGCGGATCGGGAGACCGACCGCCTGCCGATTCCCGCGGACGCCAGGCACTTTGATCGAGGCTCGGCCGCCGACGGAAGAACTCATACACGAACCCGTGACGGTGTCCGCTTCGGGTCCCCCTCTCCCCGCTGGGTGCTTGGTCGAAATCCTGGCGAGCGGGGGGCGTGAGCCCCCCGAGTGACATCAACGCCTCGGTAGCGTCTGACGTTACTCGGTGGGTTCACGCCCCCCGCTCGCCAGGAGAAACCGACCTTCTCGACAAAGCACCCAGCGGGGAGAGGGGAGAAAACCGGACACCGCCACCGGGTTCCTTTAAGGGCAGACAGTAGGAAATGACCGACCCCTGTGCGGGTGCCGCGGACGACTTGTCTGCCCGTGTGGTCTGCGCTCCCGAGCACACGGGCGGGCAACAAGCCGCCCGTGGCACCCTGTCTCTGCCCGGGTCTCTTTTCTCCTGCCGCCTGCCTCACTGATCTTCCAGGGCCGCGCCGGCTTCTTCATCCTCGTACGCCAGTTTCTCGTGTTGCGCCGCCATCACCCCTGCCACGACGAGCGGGATGAGAACCACGGCCGCACGAACGGTTCGAGCGAGCCACCCGTTCTGCCGGTTCAGCCGGGGGATCAGGAACGGGGTCAGGACCAGCGGGGTGAGCGCGACCAGCCAGAAGCTGGCGAGTGGGACCTGGCTGTCGACCTGGAACCGGCCGTTGAGCAGGAGCCCGGGGAGGAACCCGACCCCCGCCGGGATCGCCCCGCTCGCGTCCGCCTTCCCGGCCCCGGCCGCGACCGCGACGCCGAAAAACGCGCACCCGAGGACCACCGCCATCTCCATCGCCCCGCTCCAGTGGTGGTAGATGAGGACGGCCGCGGCCGCGAAGAAGATCGCGGACAGGTACGCCGCCACCTGCCCGCCGGCGCCGGAGCGGGCGATCCCGTCGAGGGCGGCCCACTCGATCAGCATCACCGCGGCGAGGACCGGCCGGACCCATACCAGCCCGGCCGCGGGGGTCGGGACCAGCCACCCGCTCACGACCCCGACCGCCGACACCCGCGCCGCCCACACGAGCAGGTGCTTGCCCCACCACCGCCGTTCGGGCAAGACGAGGCCGGCCAGGAGCCCGAGCCAGCGGGACAGGAGCCCGACCAGGACCAGCACCAGGGCCGCCCGCGGGAGCCAGTGCCAGACGTACCGGTCCGGCACCCACGGGACCAGCCGGCCCGTGCCCTCCCAGCTCACCGCCCCGAACGTGTAGTTCGCCCAGGCGAACCCGACCACGACCGCGACCGCCGACCCAAGGGCGGCGGCCCAGCGGCCGAAAAACAGGAAGATACACATCACCAGCGCCGCCCCCCCGGCCGCCGGGAGGACGTCGTGCTGTAACGTGTCGAGGACCATCTGCGACGGGGGGAGCGTGGGCACGGGAATATCCGGATGAGTCAGCCGATGGGTTATCCGGGGCGATCGCCCCGCGGGACGACCACCCGGGCCGCCGGGTTTACTTCTTCGCGGTCACACTCAGCTTTGTAGGGCACGCACTGCGTGCCGGTTCGCTCAGCAAAAACCGGCACGCAGTGCGTGCCCTACGAAGACCAAAAACCGGCACGCAGTTTTGTAGGGCACGCACTGCGTGCCGGTTCGCTACGAAGACCAAAAACCGGCACGCAGTGCGTGCCCTACGAAGACCAAAAACCGACACGCAGTGCGTGCCCTACGAAGACTGCGGAACCAATCGTGGGTCTGCTTCTTCCTACCGCCCGCCTTACTTCTTCGCGGTCACACTCAGTTTCAGAGACACGCTGTCGTCGACCATCCCCTTCCCGTATGTCATGCCCCACTCGCTCCGGTCGATCTTGAATTCGCTGGTCAGGGTGAGCGCTTCGCCGGTCGCGGTCACCGTCGCCGGGATGACGACCGGTTTGGTCTTCCCGAGGAGGGTCAGGTCGCCGGTGACCGTATAGCCCTTGTCCGACTTCTCCACTTTCGTGCTCTTGAACGTCGCCTTCGGGTTGTCCTTCACCCCGAAGAAATCCGGGGACTTCAGGTGGGAAGTCAGTTTCGCGTTGTCGCTGTAGAGCGAGTCGCAGTCGATCTCGGCCTCGACCTTGAGGGTCGCCGGGTCCGTCCCGTCGACGGTCGCGGTGCCGGTCAGTTTCTTGAACCCACCCGTGTGCTTCCCGTTCTTCTTCGTCCCGGTGAAGGTGACTTTCGTGTTCTCCCCGGACAGGGCGAACTTCTCCTCGGCAGCCGAGGCGACGGCCCCGAAACAGATCGCGAGAGCGACGGCGGACAGGGATCGGGTCACGAGCAACTCCTCCGAAATGGGTCACAACGGATCGGACACACCGACAGACCGGGTCGACAGGTTGTGGACCGTAAAGAGGTCGACGTCGGTCGATTCTCGGTGTATTTGACTACCGGTCCCGGGACGAGGTCTTAACCGAATTCTCACGAACATCCGGATCTCGCCCGCATTCAGCCGACGACACCACACCACACCCCTGCGGGACCGGCCGGCCCGCGTGGCCGCGGGGCGCCCGGGGTCACGCCTTCTTCCGCCCGACGACCTTGAGTTTCACCTTATCGGCCACGAACGTCTTTTCGCCGGCGCCCGGGAACCGGATCTTCACCCGCCGCAGGGCCCCGTACCCGCTCACGTCGGTCACCTGCCCGACTCCATATTCGTCGTGCTGGACCAGAACCCCCACGGCCAGGCCCGTCTCCGGAGCGTCGGGGATGGTCGGCCGTATGTCGGTGGGCTTCTTCGGCGGGATGAACGGCCGGGCCCCCATGTCGGCCCAGTCCCGGGCCGCCCCCCCGACCTTCGCCCGCCACTCGTCCGCCGCCGACCGGGCGAAGTTCTTCGACAGCGAGATGTCGAGGTGTTCGACCTCCCGCGGCAGCTCCCCGAGGAAGCTGCTCGGGATGGCGTAGTTCATCTGGCCGCGGAACTCCCGCAGCCGGGCGTGCGACAGGTACAGCTCCTTCATCGCCCGCGTCATCCCGACGAAGCAGAGCCGGCGCTCCTCCTCGACGTCCTCGTCCTTGCCCATACTCCGCTCGTGCGGGAGGAGCCCTTCCTCCACCGCGAGGACGTACACGACGGGGAATTCGAGCCCCTTCGAGGCGTGCAGGGTCATGACCGAGACGTGGTCGGCGGTCTCGTCCCACCCGTCCACGTCCGACGCCAGCGCGATCTGCTCCAGGAAGTCGGTGATCGTGCGGGCCGGGTCCTCGTCGTGGAACTGTTTCGCGGCGGTGATCAGTTCCTCGATGTTCGCCAGCCGGTCGGCGTCCTCCTCCTCGGTCGACTCGCGGAGCATCGTCCCGTAGCCCGATTTCTCGATCACGAGCCTGATCAGGTCGTGCGGCGGGAGGGCGAGCTGGGCCCGCAGCTCGGTCACCAGGCGGTAGAAGTCGCGGAGCCCGGTCGCCGCCTTGCCCTTGATCTCCGGGATCTTGGCGACCTGCCCCGCCGCCGCGAGGAGCGCGATCTCCTGGCCCGCGGCGTACCCCTGGAGCTTGTCGAGCGAGACCTTCCCGATCCCGCGGCCGGGCTCGTTCACGATCCGCATAAAACTGACTGTGTCCTGCGGGTTGGCGAGCAGGCGGAGGTACGCGAGCACGTCGCGGTTTTCCTTCCGCTCGAAGAACGCCAGCCCCTTGACGATCTGGAACGGGACCCCGTGTTTGACGAACGCGGATTCGAGCGACCGGGTGAGGGCGTTGATCCGCATGAAGATGGCGTGGTCGCGGTACCGGAACTTGCCGGCCTTCACCGCCTCCTTGATCCGCACCACCACCCCCTCGGCCTCGTCCAGCCCGTTGTCGAAGGTGATGACGCGGACCGGCTCGCCCTGCGGGTTGTCGGTCACGAGCGATTTCTTCTTCCGCTGCTTGTTGTGGTCGATGAGCACGCTCGCGGCGTGGAGGATGGCCTTCGTGCTGCGGTAATTCTGCGTGAGCGTGATGACCCGGGCGGCCGGGAAGTCGCGTTCGAAGTCGAGGATGTTCTTGATGTCGGACCCACGCCATTTATAGATCGATTGGTCGGGATCCCCGACGACGCACAGGTTCGGGTGGTCGAGGGAGAGCCGCTTGGCGATCTCGTACTGGGCGGAGTTGGTGTCCTGGTACTCGTCGATCAGGACGTACCGGAACCGGGCGTCGAGGTCGCGGCGGAGCTCCTCGTTCGTCCGCAGGGCCATCGCCGGGAGGTAGAGCAGGTCGTCGAAGTCCATCGCGTTCGCGGCCCGCAACCGTTTCTCGTACCCGTGGTAGATCTTCGCCACGGTCTGCGAGAAGAAGTCGGTGGCGGTCTTCTCGTACTGGTTCGGGGTGAGCAGCTGGTTCTTCGCCTTGCTGATCGCCCCGGCGAGCCGGTCGGGACTGAACTTGACGTCGTCGATCCCGCTCGCGGCCAGGGCGTCCTTGACCAGCTTGTTCCGGTCGTCGGTGTCGTAGATGGTGAAGTTCTTGTCGATGTTCAGGCGGTCGGCGTACTGCCGCAGGAGGCGGGCCCCGAGGCTGTGGAACGTGCTCACCCAGACGCGGTTCCCCGGGACGAGCTGTTCCACCCGGGCCCGCATCTCGCCGGCGGCCTTGTTCGTGAACGTGATCGCCAGGATGCTCCCCGGCCGGATCCCCTGCTGGAGGAGGTACCCGACCCGGCGGGTGATGACGCGGGTCTTGCCCGACCCGGCCCCGGCGAGGATGAGGAGCGGCCCCTCGGCGTGGACGACCGCGGCCCGCTGGGCGTCGGTCAGGTCCGCGAGCAGGTCTCGGGGGTGGGGGACCTCGGGTCCGGGGGACATGGACGCGACTCCTTCGCCGGCCGGGTCTTTTTCCCGCACGACGCACGAATAAGAATGGACCTTACCAGGCGAATTGTACCGGCCACGCCCCGGGCGGGGACGTTCGGGGCACGAAACTCGAAATCCGAAATCGGCACGAAACGCCGGCCACCCGCCCGCCCCGGTTCATTTCAGATTTCGTTCCCCGGGTTCGGGGTTCCCCCGGGAGGGGGCAATGGACATCCTCGGAATCGGCACCCAGGTGATGGAATGCACCCGGGTCCGGAAGCTGATCGACCGGCACGGCGAGATGTTCCTGCGGCAGGTGTACACCGACCGCGAGATGATGTTTTGCAACGGGAAGGTCCACACGACGGAGCAGTTCACGGCGGTCTGGGCGGCGAAGGAGGCGGTGTTCCGCAGCCTCGGCACGACGTGGCGGCGGGGGGTGAACTGGACCGACGTCGAGGTGGTTTGCGAGAACGGGGGCGCCCCGCGGGTGGTGGTCAGCGGGGCGACGGGAGAGCTCATGACCGCGCGGGGGGTCGGGACGATCCTGTTGACGATGGCCCACTGCCGGGCGTTCGCCACGGCCACCAGTATCGCGATGAAAGACGAGGGCCGGAAGGAATAATGGCCACAAAATGGCACAACCGATCAGACGGCCGGCCGTCATCAATATCGAGACCGAGTGCCTTTTTGTGGCCATTGCGTCCGTCTGCTCACGCCCCGCTCTCGCCGATCTCCTTGAGCAGGGTCCGGGCGAGTTTGTACGCCATCCGGAGGTTCATCACCCGGGCTTCCATCTGGTCCGGGGTGTAGAGGGTGTTCGGCGCGGCCTTACCGAGCCCGGCGAGTTCGAGGGTGAGCGGCAGGAGCTTCATGAACTCGGTCATCCGGGCCTGCTTGACATCGGGCGTGACGGCGTCGCTCATGACGGCCTCCGGACGGGAGGGGTGACAGGGTTCGGCTGACAGTAGCGTACAGGGGCCGCGCGGACTGCTCAAGGCGGGCGATTCGGCAGGGTCGTTCAAGGTCGTCCGCTCGCTCCGCGGGTGGACGACTTTCCCGCCGCGGCTTCGTCCCCGACACAACCCGGAAACGTCGATTCCGACCGGAACCAATCGTTCAGTCGTCATCGTCGCGCCGGGGGCGCCGACGGGGACGCTCGTCCTCGTCCTCGTCATCCCGGGGGCGCCGGCGGGGCCGGCGGGATGGTCTTTGGGCGTGGCGCCACTCCTTGTAGGCGGTCCGACCGGACAGGGCGAGCGCGCCGGCCACGATCAAGGTTGTTCCCAGCACTCCCAGAAAGATTGCAATTACGATCAGGACGGCGGGATCGTTGTTGCCCTGGTTTTTCGGGCCCAGGCCGAGCACCCCGATCGCGACCCCGACCACAACTTGCAATAAACCGAGCAGGATGGACCCGATCCCGTTCCCGCGCGTGTCCTTGGCCGTCCCGGCCACGGTCTGGTAGCCGCAGACCAGAAACGCGACGCCGATCAGACCCGGACAACACCCACCCACCGGCCCACCCGCGCCCGCGTTCATCCCGGCCGTGGCCAGCGAGAACGCAGCACCCATGAACTCAAGGATGCCGAACCCGATCCATACGATCCCCGCGATCTTCACCGCGATCGGGAAAGTCGGCCGGTCGTCGGCATCGGACGCATCGTCGCGGTCGTAATCGTCGTCCTCATCCTCGTTCCTCATTCGCATCTCCCTTGGTCGGGGCCGAAGCTGAGATCCCTGCGAATATATGAATTGATCTCCGGTGGCGGCCGGCGGTTCGGTCCAGGGTCAGTACCCAACAGCTGCCCCATCTTTCCGGGCCTCGGTCCCGCCGTGCAACACCCCGGCCGCGGGGTCGATCAGGATGCCCTGATAGCCGCCGCCGTTCACCCGCACCCGCTCGACCCGGTGCCCGCGGCGGGTCAACTCTTCCACCACCTCGGCCGGGATGCCGCTCTCGGCCCGCACGGTCCCGCCGGCGGACGCCGGCCGGCCCGTCGGGGTCGCCGACCCGACGTGCTCGACCCGCGGGGCTTCGCCCGCCGCCTGCACGTCCATCCCGAAGTCGATCAGGTTCACCAGTACCTCGACGTGCCCTTGCGGTTGCATATCCCCGCCCATGACCCCGAACGTGAACCACGGCTTCCCGCCCTTCGTTACCATCGCGGGGATGATCGTGTGGAACGGCCGCTTGCCCGGCTTCAGGCAGTTCGCGTGCGTTTCGTCCAGGCTGAAAAGGGTGCCGCGGTTCTGGAGTGCGAACCCGAGGTCGGCCGGGGCGAGCCCGGACCCGAACCCGAAATAGTTGCTCTGGATCAGCGACACGCAGGTCCGGTCCTTGTCGACCACGCACAGGTAGATCGTGTCGGCCTGGCCGAGCTTCGCGTCGCCGGCCGGGACGTCGGCGAGTGCCCGCATCGGGTCGATCAGCTTTCCCCGGCCGGCGGCATACTCCTTCGAGACGAGGTCCCGCACCGGCACCTTCGCGAATGCCGGATCGGTGTAGAACTTCGCCCGGTCGGCGTAGGCCAGCTTCTTCGCCTCGACCAGCAGGTGCCAGTAGTCCGGCGACGTGGGCCCGAGCGTCTTGAGATCGTGGGGTTCGAGCAGGTTCAGCATCTGGAGGACGGCGATCCCCTGCCCCGGCGGCGGGAGTTCCCACACGTCGTGCCCGCGGTACGTCGTCTTCACCGGGTCGACCCACTCGGACGTGTGTTTGGCGAAGTCGGCGGCCGCGAACAGCCCGCCCTTCCGGTCCGAGAACGCGACGAGCCGGGCCGCGATCTCGCCCTTGTAGAAGGCGTCGCGGCCCCCTTCGGCAATCAGCCGATAGCTGGTCGCAAGGGCCGGGTTCTTGAACACTTCCCCTGTCCGCGGGGCGTGAGGTTTGCCGTCCGGACCGGTAGACAGGTACACCTTGGCGGTGTCGGCGTCCGTCCCCGGCCGTTCGAGGCCGCGCCAGTACCCGGCGATCACCTCCGGGACCGGCACGCCGGTCTCGGCGTACCGGATGCTCGGGCCGAGCAGATCCTTGAGCGTCCGGGAGCCGAACTTCCGGCTCAGCTCGTCCCACCCGTCCACGCACCCGGGGACGGACCAGCTGAGCGGGCCGGTGGTCGGGATCTCGGCGAGCCCCTTCCCTTTGAAGTACTCGCACGTTGCTTTCCCGGGGGCGCGGCCGCAGGCGTTCAGCCCGTAGAGCTTCTGGGTTTTGGCGTCCCAGACGATCGCGAACAGGTCGCCGCCGATCCCGCACGACATCGGCTCCATGAGCCCCATTGCCGCGCTGGTGGCGATCGCGGCGTCGACCGCATTCCCACCGCCCTTGAGCACGTCGAGCCCGACCTGGGCGGCGAGCGGGTGGCTGGTCGCGACGATCCCGTTCCGGGCGACGGTCACCGACCGGCCGGACTTGTACGGCACTGGCGCGGGCCGGTCGGCGGACGTCACGATAGGGGCGATGACGGCGAGGACGAGCGTACACGCCCCCAGGTAGCGGGTGAGCACTGGCACCTCCGGATGGGCTCGCGAATGCGGCGGTCGGTCTGCGGGGAGGACTCGGTACGAGTGTACCAGCCGGGCGGGGCTGGTGAGAGCACGGATCAGCCTGGTTTTTATCCCCCCGGCGTTCACCTCCAACGGCTTTCTCGACCCTTTCTAACCCACCCCCAGCGCCGTATCCTCAACCCCAGAGCGCGTTCCGGACCTGCCGGGGAGTTTTCCCTCGCCCCCAGCCCGCACCCCTCGCTGGGACGGGCACGCGGGCCGGACCGCCCGATGGCCGCGTGGCCGCCACCTCCGGCGCCACCCCCACGGCCGGCGGAAGCTGATGGCGTCGTGAGTCGGGAGAGGGGACGGTCACCACACCGGCCCGAACGACGCCCCATCCCGCCGGACCGCCCGTCTTCCGCTGGTATTCCCAACCATGACCTCCTGGCACCGCAACGAGTACATCCTCAAGGGCGTTTTCCTCGGGCTGTGGACGTTCGTCGCCCTCCAAGTCGCCGTCGACCGCGACGCGGTCCGCATCGACCTCCCCTGGGTCCTGGGGTGGGTCGGGACCGGGTTACTCGTCGGCCTGACCGCCGGCACGGTCCTCCAGATCCGCCGCGGGGTCCGCCCGTGGCAGAACTGGAAGGCGTTCCCGCTCCTCGTCCTCCTCGAAAGCCCCACGTTCATCTACTGGGGCATCGTGATCGGGCTCGCCGCCGGGGTATTGTCTGGGCAGGCGTTCGCCCAACCCTGGGCCGAGCCGATCGCCCGGCTATTCGGGCTCACCTTCGACGAAATCAAGCACGAGCCGCCGGTCGGAGACTGGCTCGGGTACTGCGTGTTCGGCGGCGCGGTGCTCGGGCTCGGGCTGTACCGGCTCCGACAGGTCCCCGACCCGCGGTGGCGGCTCGGGCTCGGGGTCGCGGTCGCGGTTGTGTGCGTCTACCTCGGGAAAGGCTACGTCGACCGGCTGCCCGGGCTGGAGGGGGCGGACGCCAAGTTCAACCTCGGCGTGTACATCCTGCTCGGGCTCCCGTTCTTCTACCTGCTCACCTTCTGCGGCGAGGCGGAGGAGAGCGAGGCCGAGATCATGGCCCTGTGCGCGGCCCTCGGCGTGTCGCTCGACCTGATGAACCTGAGCGGGAAGTTCATCCAGCTCGGCGGGGCCCTCCCGCTCCTGCTCCCGGTCACGATCTACTTCGTCTACGCCACCCGCGTACTCCCGGGGCTGCGGGTGTTCAAGCACGTGCTCCGGGGTTACAGCTACATGAACCTCGGCCGGATGCGGGAGGCGATCTACTACTTCCGCCGGGCCCTGGAACTCGACCCGACGAGCCCGCTCGCCACCCAGGGCATGCTCGCCCTGCACAACAACCTGTCGCTCGCGACGATCGAACACGACCCCGGCCTGACGGAGATCCTCGACTTCAGCCTGTGCCTCGACCGGGCCCAGACGTTCCTCGTCGGGGCCCGGGTGCCCACGCCCGCGGAGCGGGCCGAGGCGGACCGGTTCCTGAACCTCGTCGGGCGGAAGAAGCCGGCGTATCTGGCCCGGGTCGACTACCTCCGGGCCGTCTCGCAGACTCACGCCAAGGACTACGACGCGGCAGCCGGGACGCTCGCGAAACTGCTCGACCCCTCGACCCCGGACTACCACCCGGGCGTGCGCCGGCAGGTCCTGTACCCGGCGTGGAACCTGGCTCTGAAGTGGAGCCTGGAGATCGAGCGCCGGGTCGGCTGGAAGGAGCTGGACAAGCCCGGCCGGCGGATGGAGCTGATCGCGGCCGTCGAGCGGCAGGTCGCCACAGATCCCCAGGACGCCGACGCGCGGGAGCTCAAGACGATCCTGTACAGCCAGCTGAACGAGTCGGAGTTCGTGGCCGCGGCGGGAAACGGCCCGCCGAAGGAGTTCAACTACGAGTACGTCGAACAGCTCGGGCTGGCCCTGGTGGACGACCGCGACGCCGACCAGCGCGAGCGGGGGATGGCCTACCTGCGGATGGCCGGGCGGGGCCTGCCCGACCGCGGCCCGGGGATCTTCAAGAAGCTGGCCGACGTGTCCACCCAGCTGGGCGACCTCGAAATCGCGCGGACTTATCTGGAGCAGATCAAGAAGTGCGCGCTGTTCGTCAAGCCCGACACCCTCGCCAAGGACCAGCGGGAGATCTACTTCGTCGCGCTGCGGAAGCTGGCGGACGACGCCGACGCCCGGGGCGATTACGAGGCCGCGATCGCCGATCTCCGGCTCTATCTGGAGGGCGGTGGGCGGAACGAACTGGAAACCTATCGCCGCCTGGCCGACCTCTACGGGAAGGCCGGAGACGCGATGAACGCCCTCCTCAACGTCGAAACCGGGCTGACCTACAACAGCACCGACTCGGACCTGCTGAAGAAGAAGGACAGCTACTACTATTCGGTGACCGAGGAGAAGCTGCGGTCCGTGAAAGACAAGGTCGCGGCCTATTTCGACGTGGCGTACTGCGTCCGGAAGTCGATGGCGATCCTGAACGCGAAGACCGACGACCTCGACATGATCAACTGGGCCGCCCACCTGGCGAAACTGGCCGAGATCATGCAACCGACGGGCAACGGCGTCAGGCTGGTCCGGGCGCGGTGTCTGCTGCGGCGGGGCGACCGGGATGCGGGCATCCAGGTGATGGAGGACATCCGGGAGGGG
>JAQGHQ010000466.1 GCA_028288765.1 Gemmataceae bacterium
TGGGTGCGACCGCCGCCGAGCCGCCGCGGGCGATGCCGGCCAGGCCGCTCACTCCGCCGCCGGCCCCGGGTCGGACGGACCCGGTGATGCCGCCGACGCCGGTCATCCCCGGCCCGCCGCCCGGTCCTCTCCCCGTCCCGCCGCCCGGCGCGGGTTCGATCCCGATTCCGACCCCGATGCCGCCACCCGGGTCGGTCCCCCTGCCGGTCCCGATGCCGGCCGCGCCCCCGGGCGTACCGGTCCCGACGATCCCCATCCCGGCCCCGCCCGGCGGGGCCCCGCAGGCCAGGGCACACGTGGTTCCGGCGGTGTCGATGCGGTCCGGCGGGCCGATCGAGGTGGTCCTCCCGGTGGGGTATGTCCCGCCCGAATTCGCGACGGCCCAGGACATCCGGCCGTTCGCCGTCGCCCTCCGGGAGGCCCTCGCCCCGTCTGTCCGGATCACCGCGGCGAAGGGCCTGGCCGGAGGCCGGCACGGCTCGACCGACCTGGTGAAGAGGATCCTGTTCCAGGCCGCGCAGACCGACCCGTGCCCGGAGGTGCGGGCGTGCTGTATCGAACACCTGTGTACGCTCGGGTACTACGACCCGGCCTTCCTGAAACATTTGAGGCTGGCGTGTGCCGACCCGTCCGAAGAGGTGCGGGCGGCCGCGAAGACGGCCGTGGTGAAGATGACACCGCGGCGGTAGCGACTTCCGGCGAGCTCCGCTCATGGGGCGGGGTCGTTCAAAGTCGTCAGATCACTCCGCGAGCGGTCGTTTCCTCGGTCCGCTCTCTTTGTCGACATCCACGAGGATTTGCGTCTCGCGGATTTCAGCCTGAAAGGCTGGGAGCGCATAGCCCCGGGCAACGCCCTGGGCGGGGAACGCCACTCGATCGGGTCGGACGTTCGTCGCCGCCGCGTTCCCCCGCCCGGGGCTATGCGCTCCCACCCCGTTGGGGTGAAAACCACACCCCAACGCGGATTTCGACCATGTAAGCGGACGACACTCTCCGGTCGTTCCGATTTCTTCACACCCTCTCGGCGAGCGGTCGTTTCTTCGGCATTCGCGCCAGGAAACGACCGCTCGCTGACTTTTTTCCGGGCCGAACTTCGAACGACCCCGCGCACCTCGGGCCGTGCTTTCCCGCCCGGGCGGTGATAGGATGAGGCGGACCGCGTCCCACCTACCTGCCACCCTCCGGAGCGCTGCCGATGCCCGCGTCCCGGTTCCTGATTGGGCTCGCGCTGCTCGTCGTACCAACTACCCGAAGCCTCGCGGCGGACGCGCCCGCGGTGTCGTTCGAGCGCGACGTGATGGCGGTGCTGTCGCGGGCCGGGTGCAACTCCGGACCGTGCCACGGGAACCTGAACGGTAAGGGCGGGCTGAAGCTGTCGCTCCGCGGCGAGGACGCGGCGGCCGACCGGACGGTCCTCACCCGGGACATGCTCGCCCGGCGCACGGACACCCACCGGCCGGATAACAGCCTGCTGCTGCTCAAGGCGACGGGCCAGGTCGCCCACGAAGGCGGCGTCCGCTTTTCCCGGACGAGTACCGAGTATTCGGTGCTGCGGAGCTGGGTCGCCGCCGGTTGCCCCGACGACCCGTCCGGCGGGCCGAGGCTTACGAACCTCGACGCCGCCCCCGCGAACAAGATCCTCGTCGACCCCGCCGACCGGTTCCGGGTCACGGCGACCGCCCACTTCTCCGACAGCACGGTGCGGGACGTGACCGCGCTCGCCGCGTTCGATTTCACCTCCACCGGTGTGGCGAAGGTGACCCCGGCGGGCGAGGTGATCCGCGAGCAGATCGGCGAAACCGTGCTGCTCGTGCGATACCTCGGCCACGTCGCCCCGGTGCGGATCGTGTTTCTGCCCGACCGGCCGGTCCCGGACATGAGTGCCGAGCCCGTGCCCACCGAGATCGACAGGCTGGTCCTCGCCCAGCTCCGCGAACTCCGCCTGAAGCCGGCGGCCCTCGCCCCCGACCACGTGTTTCTGCGGCGGGCCTTCCTCGATGCGCTCGGCACCCTCCCGACCCCGGCCGAGACCCGCGCGTTCCTGGCCGACCCGCGCCCCGACAAACGCGACCACCTGATCGACTCCTTGCTCGCCCGCCCGGAGTTCGCCGAATACTGGGCGCAGAAGTGGTCGGACCTGTTGCGGAACGAGGAGAAGGCACTCGACCGCAAGGGCGTGGCCGTGTTCTACCGGTGGATCGCGGCCCAGATCGCCGCCGACCGGCCGCTCAACGAGTTCGCCCGCGAGATCCTCGCGGCCCGGGGGAGCACCTACGCGAACCCGCCGGCGAACTTCTGGCGGGCGGTCCGCGACCCGTTGCAGCGGGCCGAATCGGTCGCCCAGGTGTTCCTCGGGGTGCGGGTGGGGTGCGCCCGGTGCCACAACCACCCGTTCGACCGCTGGACGATGGACGACTACTACGGATTCGCCGCCTTCTTCAGCCGGATCGACTACCGGGTGCTGGAGAACAGCCGGCGCGACAACCTCGACAAGCACGAGTTCGTCGGCGAACAGGTCGTACTCCAGAAGCGGGACGGGGAGATGACCAACCCGCGGACGAAGGGCCCGGCCGCCCCGCGGTTCCTGGGCACTCCCACGCCCGCGTTCGGCCCCGACGCCGACCGGCTCACCGCGCTCGCGGACTGGGTCGCCGCCCCGGACAACGCGTTCTTCGCCCGGGCCCAGGCGAACCGGATCTGGCTGCACCTGATGGGCCGCGGGCTGGTGGACCCGAACGACGACTTCCGGGCGACGAACCCGCCGACCAACCCGGAGCTGCTCGACTGGCTGGCGAAGGACTTCGCGGCCGGCGGGTTCCGGCTGAAGCGGACGGTCAAACGGGTCATGACGAGCCGGGCGTATCAGCTGACGGCGACCACCCGCGACCGGTCGGTGATGGGCGACGACCTGCACAACTCGCACGCCCTCGTCGCCCCGCTCGAAGCGGAACAGCTGCTCGACGCCCTCGCGCAGGTCACGGGCGTTCCGGTGCGGTTCGGCAGCTACCCGGTGGGGTTGCGGGCGAACCAAATCCCGGCCCCGCCGCAGAGCGGCCGGCGCGGGTTCGACGGGATGGGGGACCGGTTCCTCAAGGTGTTCGGCAAGCCCGACCGGTTGCTGACGTGCGAGTGCGAGCGGAACGACGACCCGGGGCTGCTCCAGGCGTTCCAGATGATCACCGGCGACCTTCAGGACTCGATGATCCGCTCCCCGAACAACCGGATCGGGAAAGGGATCGAGGCCGGCCGGGGCGACGCCGAGATGCTCGACGAGTTCTACCTCGCCGCCCTGTGTCGCAAGCCGACCGGGACCGAGGCGAAGAAGATCCTGGCCTACCTCGCCGGCGCGAAGGACCGCCGGGCCGCGTGGGAAGACGTGGTCTGGGCGCTCGTGAACAGCAAGGAGTTTCTGCTGAGACGATAGCCCACGATTTACCACCCCGGGGCTCATCGGTTTCAGCCCCAACGGGGCGGCAGATAGTAGCCCAGGGCGTCAGCCTTGGGGCTGGGCGGCGGCGATAGATTTCCAGGGCGCCGATAGCCCACCAGGGCTCACGCCCTGGGCTACTATCTGCCGCCCCGTTGAGGGTGTGAAAAAATGGCTCGGTCTGTCAGTTGTTTTGATGTTATCGTTCGCAAGTGCAATATCCCGAGCACCTTGCACGCGGTGACGATCGCAAAACCGTGAGCTTCTGCCAATTTTTTCACACC
>JAQGHQ010000482.1 GCA_028288765.1 Gemmataceae bacterium
CCTCCGCCGTAACCCGCACGACGCGGAGGGGAATCTTGGCCCGCTCCTGTTCTACCATCTGCTTGCCCACCAGCAAAGACGTCTACGTCGATCTCGTCGGTGACCCCGCCCGTCCCGCCCCGAATCCCAGGGCGTACGCACTTAATGTGCATGGATTCCTTGTATAACCTGCAATAAGAACTCCTCATCCCATGCGGCTCGTAATCGTCTCGTCTCAATGCCCCCTTTGGCCTTCGCGTTCTTGAGAAGTGACACCGCGACCTTCCGGAGCATCGACAGGTTCGCCCCGGCGTTCGTGTCCCGGGTCCGGCTCTCGTCCTCCCGGAACACCACATCGAGGACCCAATGGAGCCCGTTCTCGATCGACCTGGCACAGTACCCTCCAAGGAACAAGTTGTGTGCGGCCATTCCCGGCCCATCGACCGGGAACGACCGCACGAGTTCACCCCTGACGTGGTCCGGGCACCCGGAGTTTGGCCAACTGCTGACGGTGTGTCCACAACCGCGGACACTCCTTCAACGCCCGCAGACGGTCCAGTTCGGCGGTATCGGCCCACACCGCCCACGGACCGCCTCGGCCCCCGACCTGACGGGCATGCAGCCAACCCTTCGTCCGCCACCCGTGCAAGGTGTGCGGCGACAGTTCCAGCGCCCGGGCCATCTCGTGTAACCACCGCCCGCCGGGCACGAGGGCGACATCGCTCGCCGGATTCCGCGGCACGCGCGGCCGCAGCCCGAGTTCGTCCAACAGCCGACGTACCATCTCCGGTGTGAACCGCCCCGCACGCCGGGGCGGCCGGAAGCCATCACCGTTCAGTGCGACCGCCATCTCCTTCGGCGTCTTGCCGTCGCGGTGGAGCGTCGTCAGTCGCCCCGACAGCCGCGGCCAGTCCCGCTGGCGGCGGTAACCTGACACCGCCCGACGGGACTCATGCTCCCGCACCGCACCGCCCGCCCACTCCACCCGGACCGCCACGCGGTCGTCGCCCGGGTCGACGACCAGCACCACTCGGTCGATCAACAACCGAACCACCTGACGCCGGTCCGCGGGCGTCGTGGTCGGGGCCCGCCACACCGACGGGATCTCCTCGGCCAGTCGGCGGATCGACGCCCGATCCGCGTCACCCAACGCGCGCGGCTGCGAACGGCGAAAACGGTCGAACTCGTCTTCCAACTGCCGGACCGCTTGGAGGGCCTCATCCCACCGCCGCTCCAGGGTACGGGCGACCAGCCGGTTCTCCGGCTCGCACGCGTGATACTGCCGGGCGGCACGGTCGGCCTCGTGCCGGGCCCGCTCGACCCGCTGCTCCCAGTGACGGGTGACCTGCCGCCGCTGCTCCTCGACCTCGGAGGCCGCGCTCAGGCTGGCGTCCAGGGCCGCCGGGCGCAAGGCCTCCAGGACCTGTCCGGCCACCCACTCCTCGACCTCGGCCGCCGTCGTCGACTGGCACAGCGGCAACCCGTAGTCGGACCGGAGCGTGCTGCAGACGTACGACGGCCGGCGGCCCGTCCCGCCGTAGCGGGCGTACATCCGCTTTCCGCACCGGCCGCACCACACCACCCCGGCCAGCAAGGCGGGCCCACCGCGGACCGCCCCGGCCGCATCCGCCCGGCTCCGGTTCGCCGCCAGTCGGGCCTGGTTCGCCTCGAACCGATCCCAGGTGATGTACGCCGGGAACCGGTCCTTCAGGAACACCTGACAGTCCTCGGCCGCCCGCCCACTGCCCCGGACCCGCTTCGGGGCCCCGGCCGTCGGCCGCCGCGGGTCGGTCGGCCGGTATCCGTAGCGGTAGGCCCCGGCGTACAGCGGGTGGCGGAGGATGTGGCGGATGGTCTCCCGACACGGCCGCCGCCAGTCCAGTTGCCCGCGGGCCGGACCGCCCGGCGACCGGACGGGTACGCGGACCCCGTTCGCGATCAAGTACCGCAAGACGCCGTGGACCGTCCCTTGCCGATCGAACTGGTCGAAGATCAGTCGGATGACGCCCCGGGCCTGCTCATCCGGGTCGAGTTCCACGGACCCGGCCGGCGACTTGATATACCCGGCCGGGACACTCACGATCAACTCCCCGCGGCGGGCCTTGTTCAGCTTCCCCTGGTGCATCCGTTGCTTGAGGATGTGAAGCTCCGCCTCGTTCATCATCCCGGTCAATCCGAGGACCAACCGGTCCGAGTAATCGATCGGATCGTACAACCCGTCGGCGTCGGCGAGCAGGACCCGGAACCGGGCACACAACTCCAGCAGGTGGTGCCAGTCCTTGCACGACCGGGCCAGTCGGCTCATCTCCAGCCCGAGGATCAGCCCGACCCGGTCGAGGGCCACCTCGGCGAGCAGGCGCTGGAAGCCCGGCCGTCCCTCGATCGACTGGCCGCTCTTGCCGAGGTCGTCGTCGATCACCTGCACCTGGGACCGCGGCCAGCCCAGCGCGACCGCGCGATCCGCGAGGGCATACTGGCGGGCGGTCGACTCCCGGTGATCGAGGACCTGCTGGGGAGTCGATTGGCGGACGTACACGACCGCCGCTCGGTCCCAGTGCCATGGTCGGATCTTGGGCGAGGGGTTATCCGGGGAGATGGTCATGATGCCCCTCCCGCGGCGGGGCCGCTCCGACCGTCACGGGCCGGGCGAGCAGATCGGCGAGCAGGCGCTGGAGCCGCCGACGGCGGTCCGGCGGGAGTTGCTCCCAGATCGCCGTCAGTGGGGCTGGCGGCTGCGGGCGCGGGGGGGCACGCGGGCGGGTGTGTCGAGTCGCATGAACGGCCTCCTTGGCCCTCGCGCTGACGGCACCATGCGGCGAGCGCGAGAAGGGCCTCCGGGGAAATGGTAACCGGCCCGGTTGGCGACGCACAAGTTGTCGCTTCGCGGGTCGTCTGACTGGGTGTTCTCGATGCCCCAATGGCCGCGGATCAGGCGGCCGAGCTCGGCCGCCGTCCCGGCATGGCTGGTGATGTCGTAGTGGGCGGTACTCTCGGTCTTCCCCTCCACCCCCCGCTCCCGCCCGATCAGGACCACCGCCGCCACGTCCGGCCCGTCGGCCGGGATCCCCTCGGGTTCATAAATGACCGTCACGTACCGCTCCTCGTGCCGACCGTGGCCGTCCTCGACCGCGGCGTGCTGGTCATACCGCACGCCCGCGAAGTCGGCCGCACACGCCCGCGCGAACACCGCCTGGACGGCCGCCGCCAGGGTCGGCTGGTTCCCCTTCGCCGGCCGGACGTAGTGCCCGCCCCCGGCCCGGATCAGCCGGGCGTTCTCGACCTGCGTGCCGGCCGCGTCGATCGTCACGATCGCCCCACTCAGATCCAACGCCCGGAGCAACTCCGGGATCACCGCGATCTCGTTCGACCCGTCCGGGACGGCCACCTGGCCGAGGGTCAGGTGGTTCTGCGTGGCCCATGCGCGGACGTGGTGCAGGCACCCGGTCGCGGTCGGCCGCTTGGCCCGCCGGGCCGACTTCCCGTCGATGGCGATCGGGGTGAGCCCGGTCGCCTCACAGGCCGCCGCCATCCACCGCCCGAACGCCCGGGCGAACGCGGCCGGGCGGAGGGCCGAGAACACCCGGTAGAAGGTGTCGTGAGACGGGATCCCGTTGGGCAAGGACAAGAACCGCTTGAACCAGGTCTGCTTGGCCCGACCATGGAGGGCGATCTGCTCCCAGGTATTCGCCCCGCACGGCACGGCGCACAGGGCGATGGTCAGAATGTCGACCAACTGGTGCCGCTGGTTCCGGGCCATCCGCGGGTCGGGCAAGTCGGCGAACGCGTCGGTGATGGACAGGGGCATCGGAATCCGCCCGAGAGATCCCGACAACCTAGGCCGAAACCCATGCCAAGTCAGGAGGTTAGCTCGCGTACGCCCTGCGTCTGGACGTGGGTAGCCATCGACACGGCTACGAAGCTGATCCCGTCTTGGCTGGTCGGGCTGCGGGACGGGGAGCACGCTCGGGCGTTCGTCTGCGACCTTGCCGAGCGGCTTGCGGGCCGGGTGCAAATTACGACGGACGGTCTGAATGCATACGTGGAAGCGATGGAGGCCGGGTTCGGCGGGGAAGTGGACTACGCCATCTTGCACAAGGTCTACGGGAGCACGCCGACCGACGAAAGCCGGTACAGCCCGCCGGATTGCGTCGGGTGCCAGAAGCAGGTGGTGAGCGGCGAGCCGAACCCGGCCAGCGTGTCCACCAGCTACATCGAGCGGCAGAACCTGACGATCCGGATGCGGAACCGCCGATTCACCCGGTTGACAAATGCCTTCAGCAAGAAGCTGGAAAACCTGGAACACTCCATCGCGCTGCACTTCTTCGCGTACAACTTCATCACCCGGCACATGACGATCCGGATGCCCCCGGCGCTGAAGGCCGGGGTGACGGATCACGTTTGGAGCTACGAAGAACTGGTCGGGCTAATCGACCGGGCAGAACGACAGGAGAGGGAGTCTGGAATATGAATTCTGCGATGTTGGACGCCTTGTGCCAGTTCGGGGGAATGGTCGTAACCGGCCTGGTTTTTACCCTCTATGGGTTTCGAGTGATCGGCACCAAACCCGGCGTTAATCCGGCGTCTGATGCTTTTCACCTGATGTGGGGACGATACTTTCGCATCTCGGGGGGAATACTTATGGCCGTCGGCGCTGTGATGCTGTGCGCCCGCATCGCTTCGATATAAGTAAGTTATTATAAGTATTTAATTACGGGCAAACTGAGACACTACCCGTTTCCGAGATACCGGCGGGTACGGCCGCCGCTATTGGGCCCGAGCGACGGGCGGCGTCCTGTCCCACTTCTTTAGGGGAGAAGGCCGTGCGTAAGAGCATCATTCCCCCGGGAGGGCAGGACGAG
>JAQGHQ010000485.1 GCA_028288765.1 Gemmataceae bacterium
GTCGGTCAGGGTGAGTGAGGTCAACGGTCGGCCAGCGGGCATGGGGCACCTCCTGACCGAACCTTACCTGGGGATCAGGGGTGGCGCAAGAAATAATCAACGAATTCGCAACTCGGGACACTAGGAAGTCCGACCCCGTCGAGGCCCGCGCCTGCGCCCGATACGCACTCACCGAACGGCCCCGGCCTAACCCGCCCATGACCCGCGAACTCCGCCAGCTCCGGCAGATCGCCGGCCGACTCCAGGCCGTCGTCCGACAACGCACCCGGCTGGTCAACCAGCTGCACCAGCTGCTCGCCCGGACCTACCCCGAGCTGGCCGTCCAGGTCAAGGACATCACCGCCGGCTGGGTCCTCGAACGGCTCACCCGGTACCCGACCGCGACCGCCCTCGCCCGGGCCACCGAGGCCGACCTGCAAGCCATCCCCTATCTGCCGCACGATCGCGTCCCGAACCTGCTGGCCCGGGCCCGCGACTCGGTCGCCGGGCTCGACGGGGCCCTGATCGAGGAACTCGTCCGCGACCAACGGCGACAGGTCCGCGACACCTCCGCCCGCCAGAACCGCCTGGAAAACCTGCTGGTTTCCGCCTACCACGCCCTGCCGGACAAGAGCCACCTGGACACCATCACCGGGTTCGGCGACGTCACCGCCGCCGTCCTGACCGCCTTCGTCCTCGACGTTAATCGGTTCCCGACCGCGGGCCACCTGGTCAAATACTTCGGCGTCCTGCCGATCGAAGCCTCGAGTGGGGTTACGCGTGAGGGAACCCCGCGCGGGCCGAAGCGGTACGTCATGAGCCCCCGCGGGAACGACCTGGTCCGCCGGTACCCGTGGATGGCCGCCCGGTCGGCCGCCCGGCACAACCCGGCCGGTCGGGCCCTCTACGCCCGGGTCCGGGCCAAGCACCCCGACCGGCCCGCCATCGCCATCGGGCACGTCATGCGCAAGCTCCTGCACCTGGCCTTCGCCATCGGTAAGACCGGCAACCCGTTCGACCCGAACCACTACCCGTGGCACGCCCCGGCCCCTGTCGAGAGTGGGGAGATCGCCGCCGCCGGGGACCCGCCGGGGGGACAGGTACAGGCCGCGGGCCCCAGGCCGGCCGGGCCGGCGAAGCAAGAGGTCACCGCGACCGGCACGCCCACTGTACCGCCGGGGGCCGGGCCTGTCGATGGGCCGGTGTGGGTCGACTTCGCCCACGTGCGGGCGCAGGTGCCGATGACCCGGGTGTTGGACCAGCTCGGCCTGGGTGCGCGGGTGCGGGGGGCGGGGGCGCAGCGCCGGGGCGCGTGCCCGATCCACCGGGGGGACGGCCGGGGCCGGACGTTCAGCGTGAACGTCGCGCTCAACAAGGACCAGTGCTTCGACGCGCGGTGTCAGAGTCAGGGGGACGTCATCGACCTGTGGGCGGCGGTACACCGGCTGAGCCTGCGTGAGGCGGCGCTCGACCGGGTGCGGACGTTCGGCCTGGAGCCGGCCCCGGGATCAGAGAAGAGGAACGGTTGACGGCACGGTTGGCACCGCGGCGAGGGTGACGGAGGGGTCTGTCTCATCGTATCGAGACGGATGGGGGGATCGTGCGCAATGAGGCCAAGCATCAGTAACAAAATTCCGTCATCGCGTGCGACGGGACTTGACATTCAACGTTACATCTGCAGCGACAGGTTCGGCCGGCCTTGTCAGCTCACGCGAGGGTGCCGTCCGGCTGGAGTCGCCAGACCCTGCGAGCC
Organism: Gemmataceae bacterium; assembly: GCA_028288765.1. GTDB lineage: Bacteria > Planctomycetota > Planctomycetia > Gemmatales > Gemmataceae > Urbifossiella. The sequence continues at coordinate 1,733 of JAQGHQ010000485.1, forward strand.
TGTGGGTCTACCGCCGCCAGTCCGGTCTTGCCGCAGATGGCGATCACGCACTGATCGAGTTCATCGGCCGTTGTGCCCGAGTACCAATGGATGATCGCTCGGTTGCGGCAGAAAATCATTTGCGCTAGATACCTCCCGCCAAAGGCGGAAGTGATGTGATGAACGAAGTTAGCCCAGCGGGGTGAATTGGAAGCCCGGCACTCGCCCCCGTTCGATGGCCTCGGCCACGGCCGGGGTGGCAAACCACCCTGGCAACTCCGGGATCGAGAAGACGAGCGGGTCGGGAATCATCGGCTTGTGGAAGGCGTACTTGGTGATGTCCTTGATCCGCTCGGGACTGGTGCGGAACGACACCACCTCGGCCCTTGCCAAGTCGAGGCACGGGAGCCGTTCGGCGACCTTCAGGAAGTAGTACTCGGAGCCGTTCAGGCGAGCGGGCAGGAGGACGAACCGACCGAAGGCCGTCGGGCCGATGCACCGCACCGCCTCGCCCGAGAGCAGACCGAGCGTGCCGGGGACGGAGTAGTAGCCCCAGGAGGTGGTGTCTGCTCTCCGCACCACGATGCCCAGCTCCCGGTAGTCGGCCGTCGGACGCTCCCCGTGGAGGATGGCGTCCAACCGCCTCCAGTCAATCCCCCGGTTCGCCGGGGCGTCGAACTCGATCACCGGCCGGTCGTCCTCGACGGACGGATCGACCCGGAACACGATGCATTCTTCGGTCATGTCGTCGCCGGTACGGTGAATGGTGTCGCCCGCTCCGATCCGGGGGGTAGCGACCCGTGGCCAGGATCTCCCTTACCCCGACACAACGCCAGGCCCTGCTCGACCACGACCGCCGGTCGGGCGACCCCGCCGTTGGGCACCGTGCCCACATCCTGTTGCTCCTCGACGCCGGGCATCCGTGGGAGACCATCAGCGCCGTCCTGTTCTGCTCGCTCGGGACCATCAGCCGGTGGAAGGCCCGGTTCGAAGCGGATGGGGTCGACGCCGTCTTCGGCCGGCCCCGAGGTCGGAAGCGATCCGGCTTCCACATCTGGGCGGCGCTGGTGGTGCGGTGGGTGCTGACGCTCTCGCCCGCCGACTGCCGGTTCGCCCGGAGCCGGTGGTCGTGCGAGGCGGCGGCCGTCGTCCTCCGAGAAGACTACCGGGTGACCGTCGGGCGGGAGACGGTCCGCCGGTGGCTGCGGGACGCCGGGCTGGTGTGGCGACGGCCCCGTCCCGTCATCCGTCCCAAAGACCCCGACCGGGAGAAGAAACTCCGGGCCTTGCGGGCGTTACTGAAGGGCCTCCCGGCGGACGAGACGGCGGTGTTCCTGGACGAGGTGGACGTGAACCTGAACCCGAAGGTCGGGTGCATGTGGATGCTCCGGGGCCAGCAGGCCGCCGTCGAGACGCCGGGCAACAACCAGAAGCGGTACCTGGCCGGTAGCATCCACTGGAGGACCGGCCGAGTCATCCTGACGGAAGGGAAGCCGAAGGAGGGCCGGTCGGCGGCGTTGTTCCTGCGGCACCTGGACGATCTGCGGCGGGCGTTCCGCCACTACAAGGTCATCCACGTCCTGTGCGACAACGCCGGGACCCACACGCCCGAGGGGTCGAAGCTCGTCCGGGCGTACCTGGCCGAGTGGCGGGACCGGGTGAAGGTCCACGACCTGCCGAAGTATTCCCCGGACACGAACCCCATCGAGCGGGTGTGGTGGCGGTTGCACGAGGCGGTCACCCGCAACCACCGGTGCCAGACGATGGACGAGCTACTGGACCTCACGTTCGACTGGTTCGAGACCCGTACCCACTTCCGGGTCCGGTCCTCGGTGTATGCGAAAACGCCTGGAAAATGCCTATCACTTCCGCCTTTGGCGGGAGGTATCTAGGGGTGCGCCGCCTGTCGTGAGGCCGTTCAGCTCGACGTGGTCCCAGCGTCGACGCGCCTCTGCCTCGGTCGTGTTCTCGAATGCCGCGATGGCGGCGTAATCTTTCTCGAACGGGGAATACCGCCCGTCCATACGGGTGATGAGCTCGGCGGCATCGCGGACATCCCCGTGGGGACCGGGCTCGGCGTGGCGGTCGAGCGAAGCCAGAACCTCCATCGCGGCGTCGAAGTCATCAGCCGGCCGCAATGGGAGGAGGTAAACGTCCACGCTCATCGAGACTGAGGTTCCCCAAAGTCCGCGGAGTCCGAGTTAAGGGTGTACACTTTGGTCTCCCCCAAGAAAAATGGAGTCGGGGTTAAGGGGTTTTCAGGTTATGCTTCCGCTCGAACTCGGCCAGGGAGGGCGGCGTCGGACGGTGAATCGGTCGCGGTCGTGTCGGGGAATACCCCCGTCGGGGTACGGGTTACGCCCGACCCCTGTCGGCCCATTCCTCTCTCAGCCCACCTGACCCTACCTGTTCATCATGACAGAGGTTCTGGGCTCGTCCCCCCAGGTGGATGGGCTGCGGCAGCGAAAATCAATCACCGGCCGACGATCTCGGCGTGCAAATGCACGCCGAACAGCCCCGGAAGTAGAGGCACGCGAACCGTGTCGATCCGCGGGCTCTACGCCCGCGTGGTGACGGCCGGGCCGACCCCGGCCGGAGCCGCCCGCGCCGACACGCCCCGCGACAGGTAGGGTCCGATCATGCGCGGCCTTTCGTTACTCCTCCTGCTGGGCGTGTTCGGGGCCGTCGTGGCCCTGGGCGCGCAGAACGACGAGGGCGTCACCCTCACGTTCCTCGCCTGGAGCGTCACGGCGTCCATGTGGATGGTCGTGGCGGCCGGGTACCTGCTCGGGATGCTCAGCGGGTGGGCGCTCGCCGGCGTCCTGAGGCGGTCGTGGCGGCGGGTCGCGGAACCCGCACGGGCGTGAGCCGTCCGCCTAACTTTACCATCCGCATTCCTGTTACGGGAGGGCGTCGGTCATGCCCCGGTATACACTCGAGACGATCATCGTGGTCCTGCTCCTGATCTGGCTCCTCGGGGCCGTCGTCTACCCCGTCGGCGGGGGCCTGCTCCATCTGCTCCTGGTCGTCGTCCTGGTCGTGGTCGTGGTACGGCTCCTCCAGGGGCGAGGTGCCCTGTAGTGAGCCGGCGGCTGGCCCGCCGACCCGTTAAACCGGACGCTTCGCGTCGGGCCGACGAGAGTGGTCGGCCCGGAACTCGTAAAATAACCTCATCTCCTCTCCTCTGCCGAACGACCTCGGCGTCAGGCAGCCGCCTTGCCGGGGTTCGACCGGGGGGCGGCACCGTGGAAGGAATCGAACCCATTGCGTCACCCGAGCACCCCGGGCGGGCACCCGCGGACTGGGTCCAGACTGCCCTGGCCGGCATCGGCGCCGCGACCATCGTCACCGACGCCCTGGGCCGGGTCCTGTTCATGAACCCGGTGGCCGAGTCCTTGACCGGCTGGCCGCAGGGCGAGGGCGCCGGCCAGGGCCTGACGGCCGTCTTCCGGGTCGAGAGCGAGCAGACCCGCCGGCCGGTCACGGACCCCGTGACCGAGGTGCTCGCCACCGGGAAGGCCGTCGGCCTGGCCGACCACACCGTCCTGATCGCCCGGGACGGGACGGAGAGGCGGCTCGACCACGGGGCCGCCCCGGTCCGGGACGCCGCCGGGGCCGTCGTCGGGGCCGTCCTGGTCTTCTGCGACGTGAGCGAGCGGCAGCGGGCGGTGCGGGCGGTCGAGGACGCCCGGGCGTTCGCCGAGGGGATCGTCCAGACGGTCCGCGAGCCGCTCGTGGTCCTCGATGCCGACCTGCGGGTGTGGACCGCGAACCGGTCCTTCTACCAGACGTTCCGGGTGGACCCGGCGGAGACCGAGGGCCGGTTCCTGTTCGACCTCGGGAACCGTCAGTGGGACATCCCCCGGCTGCGGGAACTGCTCGAGGAGGTCCTCCCGCGGGATAGCCACTTCGGCGACTTCGAGGTGGACCACACGTTCGAGGGGATCGGCCGGCGGGCGATGGTGCTCAACGCCCGCCGGCTCGACCCGGCCGGCGGCCGGCCCGGGCTGATCCTGCTGGCGATCGAGGACGCGACCGACCGGCGACGGGCGGCCGGAGTCCTGGCCCTCTCCGAGACCCGGTACCGCCGGCTGTTCGAGACGGCCCAGGACGGCATCCTGCTGGTCGACCCGGACACCCGGCGGGTGTTCGACGCGAACCCGTTCCTGACCGACCTGCTCGGGTACACCCGGGACGAGCTGGTCGGGAAGGAACTGTGGGAGATCGGCTTGTTCCGGGACATCGAGTCCAGCAAGGCGGCGTTCCGGACGCTCCAGGAGAAGGGGTACATCCGGTACGACGACCTGCCGCTGCGGACGCACGACGGGCGGGGCATCGAGGTCGAGTTCGTCAGTAACGTGTACCCCGTCGGCGACACCCGGGTGATCCAGTGTAACATCCGGGACGTCACCGACCGGAAGCGGGCCGAGGACGCCCTCCGGGCGGCCCGCGCCGGGCTGGAGGGGCGGGTGCGGGAGCGGACGGCCGAGCTGGCCCACTCGAACGGGGCACTCACCGACGAGATCGCCCGGCGGGAGCGGGCGGAGGCCGACCGGCGGGACCTGCAGCAGCGGCTGACGACCGCCCAGGAGGACGAGCGGCGGCGGATCGCCCGGGAGCTGCACGACCAGATGGGCCAGCACCTGGCCGCCCTCGGCCTCGGGCTGGAGGTGATCAAGTCCGAAACCCCCGACCCGTCCCCGACCCGGGACCGGCTCCAGCAGCTCCAGGCCCTGACCGACCTGATCGGCCGGGAGGTCCACGACCTGGCCCTCGAACTCCGGCCGACGGCGCTCGACGACCTGGGGCTCCAGGCGGCGCTGGCGAACTACGCCGAGGGGTGGGCCGAGCGGTCGGCGGTCGAGGTCGATTTCCACGCCGCCGGGTTGGACGGCGACCGCCTCCCGGTCCCGGTCGAGACGGCCTTGTACCGGGTGGTCCAGGAGGCCCTGACGAACGTCCTCAAGCACGCGAGCGCCCGGCGGGTGAGCGTGGTCCTCCAGCGGTCCCCGGGTCACGTGTCCGCCGTTGTCGAGGACGACGGCCGGGGGTTCGACCCCGAGTCCGCCCCGGCGGCCGGGCACCGGCTGGGGGTGCTCGGGATGCGTGAGCGGGTGGCCCTGGTGGGCGGGTCCCTCGCGGTCGAGTCCGCCCCCGGGCGGGGCGCCACGGTGATCGCCCGGGTCCCACTCCCGGCTGGGGACGGGGAGGACCGCGATGGCTGAACTCCGCGTCTTCCTGGCCGACGACCACGCGGTCGTCCGCGAGGGGCTGAAGGCCCTGATCAACGCCCAGCCCGGGATGGTACTGGTCGGCGAGGCGGCCGACGGGCTGACCGCGTGCGAGCAGGTCCCGGGGCTGCGGCCGGACGTGGTGGTCATGGACGTGTCCATGCCCGGGCTGACCGGGTCCCAGGCGACCGAGCGGCTTCGGCGGGAGTGCCCGCTGGTCCGGGTGCTGGCCCTGACCGTCCACGAGGACAAGGGGTACATCCGTCAGCTCCTGGCGGCCGGGGCGGCCGGGTACGTGCTCAAGCGGGCGGCGGCCGAGGATCTGATCCGCGCCATCCGGGTGGTGGCGGCGGGCGGCGTTTACCTGGACCCGACCATGGCCGGCAAGGTGGTCGGGGGGTTCGTCCGGCGGCCGCCCGCGGCGGCCGGCCCGGGGGGCGGAGAGCTGAGCGACCGGGAGGTCGAGGTGGCCCGGCTGACGGCCGCCGGGCATAGCAACAAGGAGGTCGCCACCCGCCTCAACCTGGGCGTCAAGACGGTCGAGACGTACCGGGCCCGGGCGATGGAGAAGCTCGGCCTCCAGGGCCGGGCCGACCTGGTCCGGTACGCCGTCCAGCAGGGCTGGCTCCAGGGGGGGTGAAGGGCCCCGGACTCCGGCGACTGCAAATCCCCCCGGGTGCCAGGCATTCCCCGACACGCCATCGCCCATCTCTCCCACCTTCCCCGCTCAATCTCCTGACCATTCGTGACGGGTCCTTCGAGCACACTGGCCGCTGCCGAATAACTCCATTTCTGAGCGCAAGCTCGGGTACCAGAACGACCGACCCGGGGTCGTCGGGGAATCACTTGCAAGCGAACCGGCCGTACGTCCTGGTCGTGGACGACCAGCCCGACGCGGCCGACAGCATGGCCGTACTGCTGGCCCTCTGGGGATACGACGGCGCGGCGGGGTACGACGGGGCGGCGGCCCTCGTGGCCGCCCGCATCCGCCGGCCGGAAGCCGTGCTGCTGGACGTCGAGATGCCGGGGATGGGCGGGTTCGGGTTCGTCGCCAACCTCCGGGAGCTGCGCGGGTGTGAGCGGACCGCGGTCGTCACGGTCAGTGGGCATACGACCGAGGCGTGCCTGGCCCGCGCTCGGGAACTGGGGATCGGCCGTTACCTGTTCAAGCCCGCCGCCCCGGGCCGGGTGCGGGCGCTGCTGGGTCGGCTGGTCGAAACACCCGAACCGCCGCATGCCCGCGCCGAACCCCGGCCGCGGAAGGGAAAACACCCCGCCGAACGATGCATAGCCGGCTGAATGACCCGGGCCGGGCCGACGGGTCGGCCGCACGGCCCTCTCACATCGAACGGATGGCCGCGGCTACGACGAAACGAGACGGGGCCACAGGAGCGTGAGCGATCCCGCAAAGAGTCGTTGGTATCCGGCCTCAATGCGACGGCCGAGGACGGTGGGCCGCTTTGAAGCGCGACCGATTTCCCCCCCAGCAGTGCGGCAGTTTCGCCGACACCGGATCCCGGCTTCCCCGCCCGCGCGTCCCGGCCCCGGGTGCGATACTGGCCGCCGAGAAAGGGGTCACCCGTGGACACGACCGAGTTCGTCAGCGCACAAGACGTCCTCGTGCTGATCGACACGCCGACGGCACTGACGTACCCACAGAGCAGGGACGTGGAGGTCGAGACGGCCGGCGTCCGCGGGTCCGGACCGACCCCGGCGGACGCCGCGGCCGACTGGGGACGCAAGTTCGCGGCGATGGTCACACTTCCCAGGGACATGGCGGAGGAAGAAGACGACGAGGACGACACCGACGTGGATCGCGGAGGCCCTTCTCTGCCAACAGGAGGGGAGGAGACGTCGATTGAGACCGGCTGACCACCTGTGACCGGAGTGACGGTGCCCGAGCCTGACGAAAAACCCTCAGGTCTGTCGGGGAATCCCCGACGGGTTCGGTCCGTATGTCCCGACAAACGTTTCGTCCCTGTGGGGTATGCTGACCATTAGCCCGAAACCGGGACGGCCACCACGTGGGCGGCGCACGGTTTCTCTCTCACTCGCCCTCCCCGTCAGTGGTCTGGCTCCTCGGACGCACCGACGATGAGCGGCAACATCGCAGCACCGCCGGCGACCGTGGCCCCGTCGGGACGACCGCGCGGCATCCTGATCATTGATGACGATGAGGACGTCCGCCGTTTGCTCGGTGCCTCGATGCGGCACCACGGGTTCGCCGTCTGGCTGGCGGCCGACGGGTGGGAGGCGGTCAAGATATACCAGTCTCACCGCCCGTCCATCGACGTGGCCCTGCTGGACGTCATGATGCCCGGCCGGGACGGCCCCGGGACGATGGCCGCCCTGCGGGAACTCGACCCACAGGTCAGGGTCTGCTTCATGACCGGATACGCCGGGCGCTACACCGAGCAGGATCTCCTCAGCCTGGGGGCCCTCGTCCAAAAGCCGTTCCGCCTGGGTGAACTGGCCGAACGACTCGAAGGGTGGGCGGCGCCGCCTGCCTCACACGAAGACCTTCAGGAAAGCCGCTTGGGCGACAACGGCCCAGGGAGCCTCGCCTCGCGGGAGAGCTCCCCCGCCGAATTTCCTTCGGCGTCATCCTGAGGCCGGTGACTTCCAGAGCCGCCGCGGGTCCGAGTCGCAGAACCTCGGGTGTCGGCCCTTGCAAAGGGGGTAACTGAGCAGGCCCCACCCGCTCCGCCGTCCGGCGGGCTGTAGCAGAACGACTCGGCGACCGCCCCTCAAGAATGTGTCGTTTCCGAGATACCGGCGGGTACGGCCGCCGCTATTGGGCCCGAGCGACGGGCGGCGTCCTGTCCCACTTCTTTAGGGGAGAAGGCCGTGCGTAAGAGCATCATTCCCCCGGGAGGGCAGGACGAG
>JAQGHQ010000486.1 GCA_028288765.1 Gemmataceae bacterium
CCGGGCGCGGCGCCCGCCGACCGGGCGGCCGGCGCCGCGGCGGGGGAAACCGGGGCACTGTTCGAGGACGTGACCGACGCGGCCGGGGTTCGCTTCACCTACCGCAACGGCGAGGAGGCCAACCACCTCGCCATCCCGGAGTCCCTCGGGGGTGGGGTCGCCCTCCTCGATTACGACGGCGACGGCCTGCTCGATGTCTTCTTCCCCGGCGGCGGGTTCTTCGAGGGGAAACAGCTCCGCGGCCACCCGTGCAAACTGTTCCGTAACCTCGGCGGGTGGAAGTTCCAGGACGTGACGGCCGAAGCCGGGCTCGACGGCTACCGGTTCTACAGCCACGGGGCGGCGGTCGGCGACTACGACAACGACGGGTGGCCGGACCTGGTGGTGACCGGCTGGGGCCGGCTCGCCCTGTTCCACAACGTCCCCGCCGGGAAGACCGGGCGGCGGTTCGTCGAAGTCGGGGTCGCGGCCGGGTTCACCGGCCACCTCTGGGCCAGCTCCGCGGCCTGGGCCGACCTGGACGGGGACGGGTACCCGGACCTGTACGTCTGCCAGTACGGCGACTGGTCGTTCGAATCGAACCACCCGACCGACTGCCTCTACGACGGCCGGACCCGGGACGTGTGTCCGCCGCGGCGGTTCAAACCGCTCCCGCACAAGGTCTACCGGAACAACCGCGACGGCACGTTCGCCGACGTGTCCGCCGGGCTCGGCCTCCGGACCGACGGCAAGGGGCTCGGGGTGGTCGCCGTCGACGTGACCGGCGACGCCCGCCCGGACCTGTACGTCTGCAACGACACCGACGAGAAGTTTTTGTACGTCAACCGGAGCCGGCCCGGGACGATCCGGCTGGAGGAGGTCGCGCTGGGGGCCGGCTGCGCCCGGGACGACGTGGGCGTCCCGAACGGCAGCATGGGGGTCGACGCCGCCGACTACGCCAACACCGGCCGGCCGGCGCTGTGGTGTACCAACTACGAGAACGAACTGCACGGCCTGTACCGGAACGAGTGCCGGGACGGGCACGTGTTCTTCCAGTACTGCACCCAGGCGGCGGGGATCGGGGCGATCGGGCGGAACTGGGTCGGGTGGGGGACCGGGTTCTTCGACCTCGACCACGACGGCTGGGAGGACCTGTTCGTCGCGAACGGGCACGCCATCCGGTACCCGGCCGGGAAGGCCCCGCGGCAGCAGAAGCCGGTCCTCCTGCGGAACGAGAATGGCCGGTTCACCGACGTCTCGGCGAAGGGGGGGGCGTACTTCCGCGCGGCACACGTCGCCCGCGGGGCGGCCCTCGGGGACCTGGACAACGACGGCCGGATCGACCTCGTCGTCAGCCACCTGAACGAACCCGCGGCGGTCCTGCGGAACGTGGCCCCGGGCTCCGGGTACTGGCTGGGCGTCGGGCTGGCCGGGGCGGACCGCCGCGACGTGGCCGGGGCGCGGGTGACCGTGCGGGCCGGCGGGCGGACGTTCACCCGGTTCGCCAAGGGCGGCGGCAGCTATTTGTCCAGCGGGGACCGGCGTCTCGTCTTCGGGCTGGGGGCGGCCGCCCGGCCGGAGCAGGTCGAGGTGGTCTGGCCGGGCGGCAAGACCCAGGTCTGGACCGGCCTCGCGGGGGGCCGCTACTGGCGGCTGTCCGAGGGCAAGACAGCGGCCGATCCGATGCATCCCGAGAGTGGCCCGGGGTGAGAACTGAGCTGTCGTCTGGTCTCGGCCGGGGCGGGTGCCACGGGCGTCATTGTGTGAGAGGCACGGCCGAACACCTCCCCGGCTCCCGGCAACCCCCGTCGCGCCCCTGACCCGGAGTTCTCACCGCGGAGCACGCGGAGGACGTGGAACAGAATCCGAAAGGGAGTTCGGAAGACGCGGGGTGGCGGAGATCCCGCGCCTGGGCCACATCTCGACGGTCACCCGATCGTGTCCGAACTGCCAGCCGGACTTTTCTCGGCGATCTCTGCGGTCTCCGCGGTGAGAGCTCCTGGCCTCCCGTGCCTCCCGTGCAGGGCCCCGAGCCGCGCGCCGCTGCCGGCGAATCGCTCGGATAGAATCCGGACAGCGGATCATCCAGTCGTGTCTGTCACCGTCTTCACACGAATTCCCATCGCCGGCCCTGCGTACATCGTCTAACCTAATAGCTGCACCCAAAGTCTCTCACCCGATAGACATACCAACGAAAGTATGCGCAATGGCCCGTCGCGCCGTGACTCTCAACGCCGAACCGCTCGAAGACCGCCTCGCCCCGGCCGCCGCCGGGAGCCTCGACCCGACGTTCGGGACTGGCGGCATCGTCAGTCTGCCTCGGCAGCAGGTGGGAGGCACGGCGGCCCTGTCCGACGGCAAGTTCCTCGCGATCGTGTCGCAGACGGTAAATCCCTACTCTGTCTCGCTCGAGCGGTTCAACGCGAACGGGACGCTCGACACCACATTCGGGACCGGCGGTAGCGCGGCCATCCCCGCAACGGTCCCTCACACGAACCTCGTCGCCCTCCCGAACGGTGGGGCCCTGGTCGCCGGGTCGGGCATCGACGGGACCAACACCGACGTCCGGATCGTCCGGTACACCCCGGCCGGGGCGATCGACCCGACCTTCGGGACCGCCGGGACGGCCCTCGTCGTGCTTCCCCAGGCCACCGGCAAAGGGGTGAGCGCCGTCGGGGTCGAGTCGGACGGGAGTGTGCTCCTGGCCGGCAGCCAGCCGCTGAGCTCGACGGGCAACGGGTCGACCACGGACCAGATGCTGGTGATCCGGCTGACCCCCACCGGCCAGGTCGACACGACCTTCGGTCAGGGGGGGACGGTCCTCGTCCCGTTCCCGGTCGGGCAATTCAACAGCGCCGACGCGACGGCCGTCGCCGCCCAGCCGGACGGCCGGATCATCGTTGCCGGGGATGCGGTCGTGGCCCAGAACACGGTCGGGTCCCCGCCGTCCGTGGTAAACGAGCTGGCGCCGGTCGCGGTCCGGCTGACCTCGACCGGCCAACTCGACCCCACGTTCGGGAGTGGCGGTCGGGTGCTGGTCACACTCCCCCAGCAGCAGCAATCCCCATCCGTTAACAGAGTGCAGGCGGTGAGCGTGCTGGCGAACGGGGAAGTGCTGCTCGCCGGACAGCTGAACACGAACGCCGGGCCAATCGGGGAGGCGATCAGCGGGCTGGCAGTCCGGCTGACCGCGACCGGCCAGCTGGACCCCAAGTTCGGGTCCGGCGGCCTGGCGACGACCCCCACGTATGAGATCATTGAGTACGTTAGTGCCTCGTTCACCGCCGCGATCGATCCTTTCGACCGGGTTGTGTTTTCCTTTATCTACGTGTTTAAGGGGGCTGTTTGGGATGGTGCCACGGTCTACCGGCTGACCGCCGCCGGGGTACCCGACGCGCAATTCGGGACCAGCGGCCAGGTCGCTCTCTCCGCCCTTCCCGGTGTCGGTGCGAACTCCTACCTGGCGGTGGGTGACGTCCAGCCGAACGGGAACATCCTGGTGGCCGGAAACCCCGGTGATTTCATCACTGGGCTCCTGATCCAGCTGATCGGGAACACCCCGCCGGCGGGGTTCGTGCCCGCGGCGACGGGGACGATCACCGTCGGCGGGGCGACCAACGGCACCTTCCAGACGTTGAGCCCCACCAACGGCTCCTACGGAGCCACCGGGACGATCACGGCCTTCCCCGGCTCGACCGCGAACGTCCGGGTCACGACCGCGGACGTGAACGGGGACGGGGTCCCGGACTACATCGTCGGGTCCGGCCCCGGTAGCCGGCCCGAGGTCACCGTGTACGACGGGAAGACCGGGCTCACCCTGGCCCAGTTCCTGGCGTTCGAGTCGGCGTTCACCGGCGGGGTGTTCGTGGCCGCGGCCGACCTGGAGGGGACCGGGAAGGCCGACATCATCGTCACCCCGGACCAGGGCGGCGGCCCACGGGTGGTCGTCTTCTCGATCGCCCCCGGTGGGGCGGCCACCCTGCGGGCGAGCTTCTTCGGGATCAACGACCCGAGCTTCCGCGGCGGGGCCCGGGTCGCGGCCGGGGACCTGAACGGAGACGGGACCCCGGACCTGGCCGTCGCCGCCGGGTTCCTCGGCGGCCCGCGGGTCGCCCTGTGGAACGGCAAGACCGTCCTGTCCGGGAACCCGACCAAGCTGATCAACGACTTCTTCGCGTTCCCCGGGGCCGACGCCACCACCCTCCGGAACGGGGTGTACGTGGCCATCGGGAACCTGACCGGGACCGGGACCGACCTGATCTTCGGGGGCGGGCCGGGCGGTGCCCCGCGGGTGTTCGTCCTGGGCGGGCAGCAGGTCGCGGCCGGGAACGTGGCCGGGGCCCAGGCCAGCCCGGTGGCCAACTTCTTCGTCGCCGGGAACTCGACCGCCCGCGGCGGGGTCCGGGTGGCGGCCACGAGCGGGGGCGGGGCGGCCGACCTGGTGGTCGGGAGCGGGGCGGGTGCCCCGGCCCGGGTCCGGGTGTACACGGGCGGGTTCGGCACCCCGGCCGAGCCGTCGTCGTTCCAGGACATGAGCGTATTCGGCGGGGCGACCCTCGCCGACGGGGTCTACGTCGGCTGACCGGTTACCACACCCCCAGGCAGCATCCTGCCCCCGCCCCGCCGCCGAGCAGGGGCAGGATGCGGCGCTTGAACGGGAGCTTCAGGTAGTCCGCCCGGTCGTACACCACCCGCCCGCCCATGACCGTCGCGGTCACGTGCGTCGCGTGCTCGAACGGGTCGCCGTCGTATAGCACGAGGTCCGCCGCCTTCCCCTTCTCGATGCTGCCGTACTTGTCCGCGATCCCGAGCAGCTTCGCGGCGTCGATCGTCACCGCCTTGAGCGCCCGGGCGTGGCCCAGCCCGTTGGCCGCCGCCATCCCGGCCTCGTGCCGCAGCACCCGGACCTTCGGGACGTACCCCTCGAATCCCGTCCCGATGCACACCGGCACCCCCGCGTCCGCCAGCACCGCCGCGTTCCCGACGAACCCGTGCAACGTCTCCATACTCCCCGCCGCCCGCTGCATCGTCGGGTGGACCACCACCGGCACGCCCGCCGCCTTCAACGCGCCCGCCATCCGGTACGCCTCAGTCCCCAGCGCGATCACCGGCTTCAGCTTGAACTCCTCCGCGATCCGGAGCGCCGTCGCGATGTCGTCCATACGGTGGGCGGCGAAGTAGACCGGGGCCTTCCCCTCGAGCGCCGGGACCAGCGCGTCGTGCTTCGCGTTCCGCGGCCCGCCGGCCGGCTTTTTCCGGTACGCGTCGGCGTCCGCGAACGCCTTGCGGACGAGCCCCGCCACCCCCATCCGGGTCTGCGGGCCCTTGCCCTTGTTCGCCTCCTTCGGCCCCTCCCCGAGGTTCACCAGGACCGCCGCAGGGGTGCGGAGGGCCGCCGCTTCCGCGGTGAGCCCGTCGGTCCGGAAGACGCCCGACTGTCCGGCGAGCACGTTCGCCCGGCCGGGCGTGGCGTGGACCACCGTCACCCCGTTCGCCCGGAGGAACTCCAGGAGCGGTTCGTGCGGGTTGAACCCGTCGAGGACCCGCAGGTCGGCCTGGTTCGGGTCGCTCGTCTCATCCTGGTCCTGGTCGGCCGGGATATTCCACGCCCCACTCAGCCCGGCCACCGCGAACGCGTCGACCAGCCCCGGGGTGATCTCGGCGGCGGTCAGGACCGTCGCATCCGCCGGGACCGCCACCTCGTCCTCCTTCTGGACCGCGAGAATCACCCCGTTCTCGATCACCACCGCCCCCCGCTCCACCGGCGGGCCGACCGCTGTATGAATCCGGCCGGCGAGGATCACCACCTTCTTCGCCGGGCCCGCGTCCCGGCTCGTCTTCACCATTGGGGAGGTTGCCGGCGCCGCGACCTTCGCCGGCGGGAAGGGGGCCGGCAGGTCGGCCGGGGTCGGGAGGGCGAACCCGCCGGCCTGGTACGCCCAGTCGGATTTCGCGGACCGGTCGAACACCTTCCGCCCCTCGATGTACGTCTCCAGCACCTGCGTGTACGTCGAGAACGGCTTGCCGCTGAGGACCACGAAGTCGGCGTCCTTCCCCTTCTCCAGCGCCCCGAGCCGGTGGTCGAGGTGGAGAAGCTTCGCGGCGGTGCTCGTAATCGCCCGCAGCGCAGCTGCCTCCGACATCCCCCCCCGGACGGCGATCGCCCCGGTCCGCAGGAGGAACCGCGACTCGGTGATCGAGTCGTCGGTGTTGATCGTGACCGCGACCCCGGCCCTGTCCAGGACCGCCGCGTTCTCCTCCAGCAGACCGATCGTCTCGGCCTTCCCGCCGGGGCTGTCGATCAGCGTCAGCGACACCGGGATCTTCTTCCTCGCCAGTACGTCGGCCACCCGATACCCCTCGGTTGCGTGCTGGAGGACGAGCTCGAACCCGAACTCCTCCGCGATCCGGACGGCGGTCATCAGGTCGTCGGCCCGGTGGCAGTGGAAGTGGACCGTCCGCTTCCCTTCCAGCACCTCGACGAGCGGGTCGAGCGTCACGTCCCGGTCGGGCGCGGCCCCCTTGCCGTCGGCGCGGAACTGCTTCCACTTGGTCTGGTACTCGCGGGCCTTCACGAACTCCTGCCGCTGGAGGGCGGCCACCTTCATCCGGGTGAACGGGGCCTGCCCCTTGTTCCGCCCGTACCCCTTCGGGTTCTCGCCGTTGGCCATCTTCAGCCCGCCGAGCACCTCCGCCCCGTCCGGGAGCCGGCCGGTGACCCGCATCTCCTCGACGGTCCGGCCGCGGAGCTTCACGTACAGGGTCTGCCCGCCGATCACGTTCCCCGACCCGGGCATGATGTTCGCCGTCGTCACCCCGCCGGCGAGGGCCATCCGGATGCCCGGGTCGTCGGTCATGATCGAGTCCATCGCCCGGACCCCCGGCTGCACCGGCCCGCTCATCTCGTTCCCGTCCGAGTGAGCCGCGACCGACGGCCGCGGGTACACCCCGATGTGCGAGTGCGTATCCACCAGCCCGGGGATGACGACTGCGCCCTTCAGGTCGACCCGCCGGGCCCCCGGCGGGAGCTGGACGGCGTCGTCCGCCGTCGCGACGGCGGCCACCTTCCCCCCGCGGACCACCAGGAGGCCGCCGGCAATCGGGGCGTCGCCGGTCCCGGTGTGGATCGTCGCGTTGTGGAACACGACCGCATCATCGTCCTTCGGCGGCGGATCGGCGGGGGGCTTGCCGGCGGCCGGGGGACCGAAGGAAAGCACGGCGAGGCAGAGCGATACCGCGATGGCGGGACCGGCGGCGGTGCAGGCGCGGACGGGACGGGTCATGCGAGCCTCGGAGGGATGCGTGGGCGGAGAGGGGTGGGAGGTGGTTATAGGGAGCCGGCGGCGGGCCGAGAATTCCATCGGGTGGCCTGTCCCCGGCCGCGGAATCAAAGCCGGGAGAATTGGTTTTCATTCCGCATTCCGCACTCCGCGTTCCGCATGGGAAGTCTCCGCATTCCGCACCGGAAGGATTCCCCGAACGTACCCGTTTCCAACCCGGCCCGCCAGAGGTATCATCCGGGTTGAAACCCGCCGCGACCCGCGGGCACGTCGGCCGATGATCGCCACCCGGCCGGGCCCAACGTGAGGCCGGGGCGGGAATGGACGGTAGAACCAAGGAGCACCTCCGATGAGCTTCAAGATGCAACGGGTCCACGTCTTCCACGCGGAAGTCGAGGACAAGCCGGGCGGGATATCGGCGAAGCTGAAGAAACTGGCCGAGGCCGGGGCCCACCTGGAATACGTGTACAGCCAGCGATCCGCCGGCAAGCCCGGGATGGGCGACCTGTACGTGGCCCCGCTTCACGGGACGAACCAGCTGGCCGCGGCCCGGGAGGCCGGGATGCACGAGGTCGGCGAGCCGATCGTGATGCGGGTGTCCGGGGACGACAAGGTCGGCCTCAGCGGCCGGCTCACCCAGACCTGGGAGATGGCCGGGATCAACCTGCACGGCCTGGTGATGTCGGTGATCGGCGGGAAATTCGTCGGGTACGTCACGTTCGACAGCGTCACCGACGCGAACAAGGCGGCCACCATCCTGGCCGAACTCGGCACCGCGTGAACCGGAGCCCGGGGACCGCTCCGGCCCCCACCCCGGCTTCCCGGAGCCGGGGTGGGGGCCGGGTCCGGACCACCTTTCATCCGATCTTCAGCCCGCGCTCCCCAAACTCCGGTCGACCTCGCGACGTCGGTTAAAGAGAGTGCGTTCTATTTCGGGCGGGGGGATCAAGAAATCAGCCCACCCGGCGAATGACTCGTCCGGCGGACCGTGTCACCCCACCGGGGCCGCCGTCACTCGCAAGACCGGTAATCGCTTCGTGGGCTCATGTTCTGGCCGGAGGGCCGTCCGGTGTCGCTCGTCCCGTGTCCGAAGTGCTCGACCAACCTGAAGATCCCGGCCGGTGCGACCGCGGCCGTCCGGTGCCCGAAGTGCCAGACTGTTTTCCAGCCACCGAAGGCGCAGCCGGCATTCGAAGTGGTGGACGACGCCCCGGCCCCCGCCCGGTCGAAGCCGGCCCCGCCCCGCCCGGCCGTCGCGGCCCCACCCCCGGCACGCCCCGCCCCGAAACCGGCCGCCAAGCCGGCCGCGGAGGAGGTGGAGTTCGAGGTGGTGGACGACGCCCCGGCCCCGCCGAAGAAGACGGTCACGGCCCGCCCGGCCGACGACGACCGGCCCCGGTCGAAGAGACGGGACGAGGACGATGATGACGACCGCCCACGGAGGAAGGGCCGGCGGGATGACGACGACGATGATGACCGGCCACGCAGCCGGCGGTCCCGCGATGACGACGATGACGACGACCGGCCACGAAGCCGGCGATCCCGCGACGACGACGATGAGGATGACGACCGACCACGAAAGCGGCGGCGGGACGACGATTACGATGACGACTACGACCGGGGAGGCAGGGGCGGGAAACCCGGGGCCGCGCCGGCAAAGATCGGGCTCTTGTTGATCTCGATCTCGCTGTGGGGGTACCTCGGGTCGCTCGCCCTGCTGATCTTTTTCCTCCTCCTGCTCTGGCTCGGGGTCACCTTGCCCTACGGGCTGTTCACGATCCCGGGGCTGGTCGGGCTCGCGAACTGGATCGTCGCGCTGGTCGGGGGCGGGTTCGCCATTGCCGGCCCGGCGCGGTGTCGGGGCCTCGCGATCGCGACCGTCTCGGTCGCCGCGGTCCACCTGATCCTGACGTTCGTCGTGGCCCTGGAGAGCAGTGGGAAAGGATTCTCCCTGTTCCAGGGCGCCGCCGCGATGAGCCACTTTGCAAAGGCGGAGCGGATCGG
This sequence comes from Gemmataceae bacterium, assembly GCA_028288765.1. GTDB lineage: Bacteria > Planctomycetota > Planctomycetia > Gemmatales > Gemmataceae > Urbifossiella. The sequence goes on from JAQGHQ010000486.1 coordinate 9,264, forward strand.
GGAGCGGTTGAGGAAGAACCCGAACGACCAGCAGGTGTGGAAGGAGGCTCAGGAGTCGCAAAAGGACGAGGCCGACGCCCTCCGGAGCTGGGAAAAGCCGTCCCTCCGGTGGGAAGACTTCGGTACCATACTCCCAGATTTCGACAGCCTCCTGATCACTCTCATCTACAACTCAAAGACCTTCGGGGACCAGTTCCTCCGCATCCTGGCCGGGGCGTGCGAGCTGGCCCGGCTGATCTTGCTCGTCCTGCTGCTCAAATCCCTGGCCCGTGCGGTGAAAGCCGGGGCCGCGGAAGACAAGGCCCGGATGGGGGTGATGGCCGTGAGCATCGGGGCTGGGGTGTGTGTAATCGTCCTGTTGCTCATTTCCGTCATTGCCCACGAGTCCAAGTTCGACAGCCTGCGGACCCCGCTGAACCTCGCGATCGGGGCGGGCATGTTGGTCTACCTGATCCACGCCGGGACGCTCGTCTTCCCCGCGCTGGCGGCCCAGCAGGCCCACTCCGCGGCGGCCCGGCGGCGATAGCCCCGCGGGCGGAGGGCGCCCATCCCCCAAGCTGTGGAGGCGAGCCCCGTGCAGCTCACTTGCCCGACCTGTCGCAGTGGGCTCCAGGTGCCCGACGGGACCACCGCGCACGTCCGGTGCCCCACCTGCCGCACGATCTTTCCCGCCTCCGCCGGGATCGCCCCGCCTCCACTGCCGCCCCCGCCCCCCGTCCGGAAGCCGATTCCCGCAAAGCCGGCACCCGCGAGGCCGGCTACCGACGACGAGGACGACCGCCCACGCCGCGGAAAAGCCCGATCCCGCGACGAGGACGAGGACGACCACCCACGCCGGGCGAGACGGGACGACGACGAGGACGACGACCGGCCCCGGAAGCAGCGGCGGGATGACGACGACGAGGACGATCGGCCGCGGGGCCGCCGGTCTCACGACGACGACGAGGAGAAGAAGCCCCGGAAGCGGAGGCGGTACGACGACAGCGGCGGCGAGCTGAGCCCCGAGGAGAAGCGGCGCCGGGCCGAGGCGTTCGCCCGCGGGATGTGGGCCTCCCGGCTGATCGTGGCCTCACTCGTCTTCTATACGCTGTCGCTGGTGATCATCCCCTTCTACTACATCCTGTGGTCGCTCACCAAGGAGACGACGCCGGCGCTCCTGGTCGCCTCGGGGGTGTTCGGGCTGATCAACTGGGCGCTGGGCGCGGTCGGGCTCGGGCTCGCCATCGCCGGTCCGGTCTCCCCGGGCCACTACCGGTTTTCGATCTCGGCCGCGGTCGTTGTCGTCGTCCACCTCGTCTTCCTCCTCGCCCAGGTCAACAAGGGCGAGGGGTTCGGGGTGAACCGGGACCTGGACCGGTCGGTCATCCGGTGGATGCAGGTGCCGACCCAGTTCGACAGCCTGACCTTTTACCTGTCGTACGTGGTGTACCCCGACGACATCCCGGTCCGGCGGGCGGATACGGCCCTGTCGTTCCTCACCGGGGTCACGGAGATGTGCCGGCTGGTCCTGATCCTGATGACCTTGTCGGGGCTGGCCCTGGCGACCGGCGACCGGGACCTGAGCAACCGGTGTACCCGGGTGGCCGGCCGGGCGTCGCTCGTCCCCGGCGTGCTGGCGCTGGTGATGCTGATGTACAAGGTGGTGATGATCGAGACGGGGGCGGACGCCCATGGGTACGTGCCCCTCTTCGCGCTGGTCCTGCAGATGGGCATCTACCTGGTCCCCGCCTGGATGCTGATCGGGGCGGCGACCGCGGCCCGGGATGTCGCCGAGGCGTGCGAGTTCCCGTACCAGTCCGAAATCATCGACCTCGGCGGGTAACCCCGGCCGGGGAAACCCGAAACAATACCGAGTATCAAATCAATCCGAGTGATCAACCAAACTGGGAGTGGTTCGCCTCCGAATTTCGGAGGCGAAC
>JAQGHQ010000503.1 GCA_028288765.1 Gemmataceae bacterium
CTGCGTGTCCATCACCCCGAGCTTCACCTCCAGGTCCTTCGGCTTGCCGGCCCCGCGGGCCAGGAACAGGCCGATCCCGACCTTCCACGGCTGCCCGTCCTTGCACGCCCAGTGGGCGATCGTCACCACCCCGTAGGTCGGGTGGTCGCCGAAGCTCCACTCCGCGACGACGTGTTGCAGCCGCCACGGGCCGACCTTCACCCCGTGCTCGTGGCACACCGCGAGGAACGACCCGAGCCCGGCCTGGAGCTCCCGCGTCGCGCCGGTCAGGGCGCCCTCGGGCTCCAGCTTCCGCCGGGCGGCCCTCTGCTCTTGCTCCCACAACTCGACGAGCCCGGCGTGGGTCGGGGCGGACGACTTCGTCACCGGGGCGGGCGTGGTATCGGGTGCGACCACGGGAAAGGACGGTTCCGGCGGCACCTCCAAAGCCGTAAGCGCAGGGGTCAGGGGATGGGGGTTAGGGGTTGGGACAGGAGATTGCGGTTCGGACCGGTGCTCCGCTGCCCTCCGCCCCCTGTCCCCTGATCCTGTGGCGAGATCGTCCATCGGCAACGCCATCGGGATTTCGTCCGCCACCGGCGGGAGTAGCGCCGGGAGGACCGGCGCGGTCGGGGCTGCCGGAAGGGCGGGCGGGTCCGCCGGGATCTGTATGACCTCGACGTATTTGAAGGTGACCTCGGGCGGCACCTCGTCCTCGTCGTCGTGGCCGAGCAGCGCGGCGATTCGGCTCAGCGTCGTGCGGTCCGCCAGGGGGGGGGCAGCTGAGGGGGGGACAGCTGGGGGGAGTGCGGGTAGCTCGGGCGGCAGGTCAGCGGCGCCGATCCGGTTCACGGGCCCCAGCAGGTCCGGGGTCGCCAGAGAGGAGTCGGGGGTGAGAGAGATCGAGACGGCCGGACCGCGGGTCGTCCCCTGGGCCGGCCGGGTATCCGTCCGCACGTCGTCCGGGCCGTAGACGACGTGGTCGAACAGGTGCCGGAACTGCTGGAGCATGTCGCGGAGCGTCGGCTCGGTCGCGGCGATCCGCATCACCTGGTCGTCCGCGAACGGCGCGATGTCCGACCCCGCCTCCCCCTCCGGCAGCTCGTCCAGGCACGGCCGCAGCCGGGCCTCGACCACCCGCCGGACGAGGTCCGCGGGCGGGGCCTCAAGCCGCAACGCCTTCACCGTCCCGTGCTTCGGGACGTGGACCGGGTTGTTCAACCGGTCCTGGATGTACCCGTCGAGCGACGGGACGAATCGGTTCCACAACCCCCGCTCGGCGAAGATGAGGAAGCACAGGCCGTCGATCTGGTGCATCACCTGAACGATCCCGGCGAAGAACGACTCGGCCGTCTTGTGCGCGTCGTCGCTGCGGCGGGCGAGGAGCAGGTCTTCGAGCTGGTCGAACGCGACCACGACCGGCGTCTTCAGGCTCCGGAACACCTCCGTCAGCACCTTGAACAGGGCCAGCACCAGGTCCTGCCGGGTCGGCCGGACTTGGAACTCCAGCTCGGCGAACCCGTACGTCAAAAAACCGGCGAGGTCCGACTCGTCCTTGAGCAGGGCCGCCTTCGCGAACCCCTGGAAGATGTGCCGCCGCATCAGCCCGGCGGTGTTGTGGGCCTCGGTCCGGGTGGCGTACCCGGTCACGAGGTCGAACGCCTTTTGCGGGGTCAGGCCCGCGTCCGCGAGGGCCTGCGGGAGGGGGGTCGGCATCCGGGCGAAGTTCGAATACCCGGACAGATTCTCGGCCAGCCGGTCGGCCCGTTCCCGGGACTGCTGGGTGCCGAGCCCGAGCCGGCGGGCCCACCCGCCGAACCCCGGCGGGGGGAAGAGTTCGATCTTCTCTTCCGCGGTCATGTCGCGGAGGGCCACCCCGAGCTGCCGGCGGACCAGCTGATCGCCGACGTACTCCAGCGGGCGGACGCCCTTCTGCTTCCCGCCGCCGAGGAGCGTGTCGATGATCTGGAAGAGCAGATATTCCAGGAAATCGGAGTCCTTCTGGTACACCCCGGGGGTGACGAGCAGCTGCCACGGCCCGCCGGTCCCGTGCTTGATCGAGTGGAGCAGGTGGGTCTTGCCGGCCCCCTTGTTCCCGAGCACCGGGACGACCTCCGAGTGGGTCATCGGGTCGTACCGGTACAGGTCAATAATGGCGTGCAGCAGGTCCCGCTCGGCGGCGAACAGTTCGGGGACGTGGTACCGGGCGCACACCTCGTCGTCCGGGTTCCGGGCGAAGTAGTTGCGGAACGGGTTCCCGGCCCGCTTGAGCACGTCCCGGGCGCGGTCGGACAGGGAGCGGTCGGCGACGGTGGCGGCGGACATCCGTATCCTCCGTTTGGAATTAAAAGTGAAAAATGAAAAGTTAAAAATTGAATCAGTGAAAGACATCCAAGTCGACTTTAATTTTTAACTTTTCATTTTTCACTTTTAACTGAAGCGTAATAGGCGACGTTGTGCCCGGCGAGCAGGGCGTAGGCCGGCTCGGGCAGGGCGTAGAGCGGACCGGTCCACGGGTGCAGGTAAACCGACCCGTCCATGTGCAACTGCCGCAGGCAGTCGTGGAACTCACCGATCGTCGGCTGCGGTTCGCGGGTGGTCAGGCTGCGGAACAGGTCGGGGAGGGGGCAGTCTTCCCCGGCGTTCGCCGACGCAGCCCAGTCGGACAGGCGGGCGAGGACGGCGGCGGCGAGATCGGCCTTCGGGGCCGCGACCACGACCGGGGCGTCGAGGACCGCGGTGCCATTGGCGTGAACAACCCCTCCCCCGGACGGGTAAGGGAGAGAAGCTTGTCGGCGGGAAGGAAACTCCTCGCGATCAGGCCCTCCTCCCTGAGCAATTCTGAGGAAGGGTGCCGTCGGAGTCGGCTGGGTCAGTTTTCCCGCGATCACCTGCGGGAGCACGCGGGCCACGGCGTCCTTCAGTCCTTGAAGACTGGCGGCCATCTGGCGGGCGGTGTCGAGCAGCTCCCCGACATCCCTCTGTCGCGCTTCCAGAACGCGGACGAAGTCTTCCAGGACCTGCCGGGGGTTAACCGCCGCGAGCAGGAACTCCCACCCCTTGTCGGTCAGCCCGTAGAGATCCCGGGCGGCCTTCCCCTTCGTCTCGGTCCGCGTCGCCAGGACGAGCCCGTCGGCGACGCACTTCTGGGCGGCGGGCCGGGCACCTGCGGCCGCCGGGAATAGCCCGGGGTCGGTCTTCCCGGCGAACAGCGGCAACCCGGTCGGGTCGGCGGCGGCCTTGCTCAGGGCGTCGATGATCTGCTGGGTCAACTTATCGGCCACGGGTCCGCTTCCGTGCGGGACGAAGAATCGGCAGAGACCGCACATGCTATTCGGAAGGTGCTGAAGTGTGCAACCCCAACGGCTACTGGGCCGGTGACACGGCACACCGGGGAACGTATGATTGGCGGCAGTTCCCCACGGGACCGAGTTTTTATCCGGCAATAAATGGAGACGCAGACATGATGCGCCGATTCGGACGCACCCTGGCCGCGGCCGTACTGACGGCCATGGTCGGCGGGGTCGCCCTGGCCGCCGACCCACCGGCCTCGGCCGACGCGAAGGCCCTCGACAAGCTGGTCGTGGACTCCCTGCGGGACGTCCACAACCTCGGAGCCGACCTGTACAACGTGGCGAAGGATTATGCCGGAGCGTACCGGGTATACGAAGGTGCGCTGCGGGCGGTCAAGCCGCTCCTCGGCCACCGCCCGGCGGTCCAGAAGACGATCGACGACGGCCTGGCCGCCGCGGGGAAGGAAACGGATCTCGCCCGTCGCGCGTTCCTGCTACACGACACGATCGAGAAGGTCCGGGCCGACCTGAAGGGAACGGGAACGACGCCGAAAAAACCCAAACCCGACGAGCCGAAGAAGACCGACGAGCCCAAGAAGCCGGTCGAAACGAAAAAGCCCGACGAGGCCAAGAAGACCGAGCCCAAGAAGCCGGACGAGCCCAAGAAGCCGGTCGAGACGAAAAAGCCCGACGATGCCAAGAAGCCCGACGAGCCCAAGAAGACCGAGCCCAAGAAGCCCGACGAACCCAAGAAGCCCGACGAGCCCAAGAAGACCGAACCCAAGAAGCCCGACGAGCCCGCCCCGCTGCCCAAGCTGAAGGACTCCACGGAACCCGCGGCGAAGGGAAACGGGGCGTCGGTGTCGGGAGTGGTGACGTTCGAGGGGAAGGCCCTGGCGGCCGGCGAGGTGACGTTCATCTCACTGGACCAGAAGGCCCCGAAGGTGATTACCGTGACGATCAAGGACGGCAAGTACACGGCGAAGGGTCTGCCGCCCGGGAAGTACAAAGTGGTGGTGGACGGCGGGAAGGACGTGAAGCTCCCCGCGAAGTTCTCGACCGCGGACACGTCCAGCCTCACGGTGGAGGTGAAGGCCGGCACGAACACGAGCGACTTCGATCTGAAGTGATCTCGTCGGACGACCGGTTGTTTTGTTGAAGGGTTCGCGTGGCTCGGGCCGCCACCGGCTGAGGGTTTCAACCCAGCAACGGTCCGTGAGAAACGCCAGACCCCCGGTTTCTCCGAAGAAACCGGGGGTCTGGCGTTTCTGGTCTGGACCCCTCACAACCGCAGCTTCAACGCCTCGCGGTCTTCCAGCCAGCAGTCCGGGATACTCTCCGGGCCGGCGGCAAGGGCGACGATCCCGCCGACGATTGCGGCGTTCGTGTCGATATCCCCGCCCCCGCGGATCGTTTCCACGATCGCCGTCTGGTAGTCGTCCAGGTGCCGGGCCGCGACCCACAGGCAGAACGGGACCGTGTCCTGGCACGAGATCCGGCTCCCGTTCCCGAGCAGTCGGGTCGCCGCCTCGATCGACACGTCGAAGGCGATCGTCGCCGCGTGCCGGATCCCGGTCCACACGTCGCCGGGCCGGGCGTGCGCGAGCACCGCGGCGAACAGCCCGCGCTTCACCGCCTCGTCGCCCCGCCGGTCGCGATTGGCCCAGGCATAGGCCCCGGCAACGGCCGCCGCGACCCCGCCGGCGATGCCTTCCGGGTGGGCGTGCGTCACCGCGGCCGAGAGGGCGGCCTGGTCCGCGACTGTCTCGAACCCGTCTGCGGCGAAGTACCCGGCGACGGGAGCGACCCGCATCGCCGACCCGTTCCCGAACGACCCCTGGCCGCCGAACATCGTTTCGGCCGCCGCGCGCCAGTCGGCCCCTGCGGCGACGAGGCCGAGGAGCTGAAACGCCCCGGCCCCGTAGCCCCGCCACGGGGCCAGCTGCCACCGCCGGGCGAAGGTGGCGGCGAGGTCGGCCTGATCGATCCGCCCGTGCCGCTGCAGCACCTCACGGATGCCGAGGGCCATCTCGGTGTCGTCGGTGTACGGCCACGGCCCGGCGGCGGTCCGCCGCGGGTCGTCCATCAGCCGGTCCCGGTTGTTGTCGCGGAAGCAGGTTTCGCCGAGGGCGTCGCCGACGGACAGGCCGTCGATGGCGAGCGCGGCCCGGTCCATCCGGGCGGCGTGGTCGGGGGGAAGGGTGGAGGTTGTCATGGGTTTCGCCGATATAGACACACGGTCTCCACCGGAGGTTCGGAGTGCCCCGGGATGGGTGCGTCCGGACCAATAGGACGCGACCGGTCGGGTGGGATCGCCGCCAGGGCCAGCGCGTACTCTGGGTAGATCTGGCGCTCTGGGTTCGAATCGCTTTTCCTTCTCCGTGTCGCTACGAGTCGTCCCCTCCACGGAGGGACGGATCAGGGCCGACGTTCGCATCGGGTTGGAGGAGATCACGGCGTACTTCCACGAGCTGGAAGACCCGCGGTCGACGATCAATCAACGGCACCCGTTCGTCAGTGCCGTGGCCGAATTGAAGCCACGTGTCGGCGAGTTTCTGGCCCGACTCGCCGCAGGCGGCAGTTGGCCACCGGCCGGCCTCGCCCCGGTGGTTCAGCGGAGCAGCGACATGGGCTCGATCCGGCGGACCCCCCGCAGCGCCAGCAGGCCGGAGGCCAGCGCCATGCCGACGGTCACGGCGGCGGTGCCGGCGAGCACTTCCCACCGCAGGTCCACGTCCGCGCCGGCCCGGTGGGCCAGGTACCCGAGCCCCCGGCACGCCGGGTACGCCAGCGCCACGCCGACGGCCCCGACCCAGAACGACTGCTCCAGTACCATCGCCGAGACCCGCCGCCGCGGGATGCCCAGCGCCAGCAACACGGCGAACTCCTTCGCGCCGGCCAGCGTCGCCGAGTAGAGCGTCTGGGCGGTGATCGCGGCCCCGACCACCAGCCCCAGCAGCGCGGAAAACCCCAGCGCGATCCCGGCCTTCGTGCGCAAGAGCCAGTACACCCGGCTGCCGGTCGAGAACTCCCCGGCGGTGGACGCCGACATGTCCGCCCCGTACTGCTCCCGCAGCTCCCGGGCGACCTCCCGGGCGCGGGCCGGCGAGTCGCACCGGGCCAGCAGGTACGTGACGTGGTCCGGCGGGAGCAGCAGCCCGAGCAGGTGCCGGGCGGTGTACAGCGAGCAGAACACCCACGCCCCCGAGATCCCCTTCACCCCGCGCACCGTCCCCACCAGCCGCACCTCCCGGCCGTTGATCTTCGCCCGGCCGCCGTCGACGAGCCGCAGCCGCGCCGCGTCCGCTTCGTCGCAGACGATGGCGTCCGGCTCGGTGAGGGCGGCCCGCAGCTCCGGGGTGAGCACCCGCGCCGCGGCGGCCGAGTCGTCGTCGAGGAGGGTGCCGAGGAGGAAGCACAGCTCGGTCCCGCCGGCCGGCTTGCTCAGGTTGGCGAAGGCGGCGATGTACCCCTCGGGCATATGCACCCCGGGCCGGCCCGCGACCCGCGACAGGTAGGAGGTCGGGATCGGCCTGCCCAGGTCCACGCTCGGCGCGGCCGCCGACCCGACCCACACGGTGCTGTCGGGGTCCGAGGACGCGTGGTCGATCGGGGTGGAGGAGATCTTGAAGATGCCGATGAGCAGCCCGCACTGCAGGGCGATGAGGATCGCGGAGAACGCGACCGCCAGCACCCCCGGCGCGTACCGGGCGCGATCGTGCCAGAGGGTCAGGAGGGCGTAGCTCATGGCCGCGGGCCGCCGCCGGCTGCCCCGGTCAGCTCGCGGCCCCCGCCGCCGCCGCCGGCCG
>JAQGHQ010000510.1 GCA_028288765.1 Gemmataceae bacterium
GTGTGAAAAAATTGGCAGAAGCTCACGGTTTTGCGATCGTCACCGCGTGCAAGATGCTCGGGATATTGCACTTGCGAACGATAACATCAAAACAACTGACAGACCGAGCCAATTTTTTCACACCCTCGTTGGGGCGTTCAAAACCAGGAGTACTCGACCGACGGACCTGGTTGCACGCCATCCCACCGTGCGCGTTGGCTTCCGGCCGTCCCTGTTTCTAGATTGCCCCGATGAACTGGTTGACGCGCCGACGCCCGGCGACCCTTTACGCCTCTCTGGTCGTCGGGTTCCTCATTTTCCGCGCGGTTCTGTTCGCCGTCACGACCGCGGGCGAGTACCGGCTGTACCGCGACTACGGCGAAGCCGCCCGGGCGACGTCGCTCGACGAACTGTATCGTACCCGCGAGATCGAATACCCGCACCTGGCAGTCGCGTTCGGGTCCGCGGCCTGTGTACTGGCCGACGTCCTGCCCGGGTGGACGGCCCGGCTCGTCCGCTGGCGGCCGAACAAGTTCGAGCCACTTTACCTCTACGAAACCCCGGCCGAGCACGACGAGGGCGACCGGTACGAAGTCGCGTTCGGGCTCATCCTGTTCGCGGTCGACGTTGGGTGTTTGGGGCTCGTCTACCTCATCGCCCGGCGGGTCTACCCGGCCGAAGGCCACGTCGCCCGGGTCGGCCGGATGGCGGGGTACGTGGTCGCCACCGGGGCGCTCGGGCTGATCCTGTATGACCGGCAGGACCTCGTCGTCGGCCTGGTCGCGCTCCTCGCTCTGTGGGCGCTCGCGGCCGGTCGGCCCGCGGTCGGGTACGCCGTGCTCACCCTGGGTACCGCGTACAAGCTCGTTCCGGTACTGCTCATTCCGGTATGGGTGATGGCCGCCGCGGCGGTGCGGGCGGGCCCGAACGCGACCCGGGGCCGATACCTCCGGGCCGTGCTCCTTGAAGCCGCGGTCGCCGGGCTTATCCTCGCCGCGTGGCCGGTTCTTACTTACTGGCTCGGCGGCGGGCCGCGGGCGTTCCTGTTCCTCACGTTCCACTCGGCCCGCGGGCTGCAGCTGGAAGCCCCGGTCGCGTGGCCGGTCCTTCTGATCGACCTGGCCACCGAGGTCGGGCACGGGTACGGGAGTTACAACCTCCGCGGGGAGCTGGCCGACCGGGTCGCGAAGCCGACCCGTCTCCTGATGCCGTTGTCCGTACTGGCGGGCGTTTTCCTCGCCGGCCGCGGGTTCCGGCGAGCGGCCTCCGCCCCCGCCCGCCCGTCATTTCCGGAACTGGTGCCACACACCGTCGCCGCCGCGCTGCTGATCTGGCTCGGGTTCATCACGACGAACAAAGTCGGGTCACCCCAGTACCTGATCTGGATCGCGCCGCTGGTCCCGCTCCTCCCGCTGCGGACGTGGGCGGAGCGCGGGTGGGCCGGGGCGGCGCTCATCGCCATGCTGTGTACGTCGGCCGTCTTCCCGTGCGCGTACCCGGCCGTGGTCGGTCCGGTGGTGCGGACCGACCCGTCGACCTGGGCCGGGCCGACGGCCGGCGGCCTATTCCTCCTGGCCGCGAAGTCGGTTACCCTGGTCATCACGACCGGGTGGCTGGCGGTGTCCGTCTGGCGGGCCCCGCGCGTCGGAGCCCCCGGCCGCCCGCCTCCCTCACCCGTTCCGGAGCTGCCCGCATGACCCCGGCCGCCTTTCTGGTCGCCGTTCTGACATCCGCCGCCCCGCTCGCCGACATCCCCGACCCCGGCCCCACCAAGCCCGACGAGCCGATGGCCAAGGCGTTTTCTCCCGCGAAGGCCGCGGAGTACCTCGACGGCGTCGGGGTCGGCTGGACCCGGGACCGGCAGTGCATCACCTGCCACACGAACCTGCCGTACCTGCTCGCCCGGCCGGCGCTCCCGGGCGACGCCGGGTGGAAGGAAGTGCGGGCGTTCCTCGAGAAGGACGTGGCCTCGTGGGCGGCCGGGGGCAAGCCGCGGGGCGAGGCCTATGTGGTGGCGACCGCGTTCGCCCTGGCGTTCAACGACGCCCGGACGACGGGCAAACTGAGCGAGCCGGCCCGGGCCGCGCTCGACCGGATGTGGAAGGGGCAGAAGGCGACGGGCGAGTGGGGGTGGCTGAAGTGCGACTGGCCGCCGATGGAGCACGACGACTACTACGGGGCGACGATCGCCACGCTCGCGGCCGGCGTCGCGCCCGGCGATTACGCCAAAACCGATCTTGCGAAGGCCGGGATCGAGAAGCTGCGGACGTACTTCAAGAAGACCCCGGCCCCGGACCTGCACCACAAGGCGATGCTCCTCTGGGCGTCGACCAGGGTCGAGGGACTGCTGACAGCTGAGGAGCAGCAAAAGACCGTCTCCGAACTGCGGGCGAAGCAACACGCCGACGGCGGGTGGGGGCTCCCCTCGCTGGGCGAGTACAAGCGGCGGGACAAGTCCGACAACGACCCGAACGCCCCGAGCGACGGGTACGGGACGGGGCTGGCGGTGTTCGTCCTGCGGCAGGCGGGGGTGAAGGCCGACGACCCGGCGGTGAAGAAGGGTGTGGCGTGGCTGAAGGGGAACCAGCGGGAGAGCGGCCGGTGGTTCACCCGGTCGCTGAACAACGACAAGGCCCACTACATCACGAACGCCGGGACGGCGTTCTGCGTGCTGGCGCTGGACGCGTGTGAGGCCCGGTGAGGCAGGGCTCGACGGTCTATTGACCGTGTCGAAACCCTCGGTAAGCCGAGGGAGTTTTCAGCCCGAAGGGCTGGGCCACAAGCCCGGTCCCAGATCGTCAAACCTCTTCCAGGGGCGATCCGGATCTCGTGGTCGGCCACTCCGGTCCCAGCCCGACAGGCTGAATGATCCGCCCGGGTTCTCCGGGCGTTGCCCTGGGCTAGATGCCACAGAATCACCACCACCTCGACCACGCAGCTTGCCAGCAGCCACCGGGCGCCCTTGTGGGGCCGGTCCCGCTCTCGGGGAGGAGCCGACACGTCGGTGCCTCCCGAACTTGTTTAGTTGGCATGACAATTGCGATAAGTATTGTCGTTATCGCCCGCGCCCGGAGGGCCGGAGGAAGCCTGCAACCGCCCAGGTGGGCCATTTCGACAATGAGACGCCGATCGTCTCATCTTGCAGGAGGTTCCATCATGATTCGCATCGCATTCTGTGCGCTGGCGTTGTTCGGATTCGGCAATCTCGTCTGGGCTGACTCGAACGGTCAGGACTCCCACCCGAAAACCAGTCAGGAGCCGAGCGCTTCGACGACGCCACCGACCCACTATCCCAGCTCCGGGCTCACCCTTGAGACGTTGAAAGCGTTGCCGCCCACTCAAGATAGTTGGTATCCCGGTGGCTCGGCTAACCGAGGGTGGGTTTACCAGCCCTACTCCTACGGGGGTCTGTATCCGTATTACTCGTTCAATTACCCGTACAACTCCTATGTGTACCCGTATGGTATAGGCGGCTATTATCCCCCCAGAGTTGGGGGCTCTTACCAATCCGTACTTGGCTGGTGGCTTTGGTGAGCGGATGTGACGAAAACGCTTTCGCCGGGCTTGTTGCACCTCCGCGCCGGCTGTCGACTGGTCGGCACACGGACGGGTAAATAGTCGCTCCGCAGGTGCAGGGCGTGATGCCCGAATTCCCGGACCAGCCCGGGATCATGACTCCCTCCCTGCGAACGCCACTCAGTCCAGAGGTAAATCGTTCTCCACCGTGGCAAATTCAGCTACAGTACCGGCCCACTATTGACCACGGACCCATCACCGAAACGCCTCCCACTCCTTCCCCAGCACCGCCGACGCGATCTTGAGCTTCAGGATCTCGTCCGTTCCTTCGTAAATCCGGCAGACCCTCACGTCCATCAGATGGCGGCCGGGGCGGTACAGGGTGGACCACCCCCGGCCGCCGAACACCTGCACCGCCCGGTCGGCCGCGTCCCAGGCCGCGTTCGCGGCGAAGAACTTCGCCTGCGCGGCGAGCAGGTCGGCCTGCCGGGCGAGGTCCTTGTCGGCCCTGTTCGCCTCGGCCCGGTCCTTCATCTCCGCCGCCCGCAGCACCAGCGACTCGCTCGCCACCCGGGCCATCTCGATGTGCGCAATGTGGTCCTGGACCAGCTGGTGCCGGGCGATCTCCTTCCCGTGCTGCCGCCGCATCTTCCCGTACTCGATCGTCTCGGCCAGACAGTCCTCGATCACCCCGAGGCAGCCGGCGGCGACGCTCAGCCGGCCGCTGACGAGCGTCCCCATCGCCACCCGGAACCCGTCGCCCTCTTCCCCGAGTCGGTTCTCGGCCGGCACCGCCACGTCCTCCATCTGGAACATCGCGGTGTTCGAGGTCGGCATCCCCATCTTCGCGTTCGGGGCGAACGACTCGGCCGCGAACCCCTCCGCCTTCGTGTCCACCACGAACGCCGTGATGCGCCGCTTCGGGTCCCCTTCCGGGACGTCGCGCGGGTAGCCGAACACCACGACCGCGTCGGCGATCCCGCCGTTCGAGATGAGGTACTTCACGCCGTTCAGGACGTAGTGCCCGCCCGTTTTCTCGAAGGTGGTGGTCATCTCCCGCGGGTTGCTCCCGGCGTCCGGTTCGGTGAGGCCGAACGCCAGCACCTTCTCCCCGCGGACCGCGCCGGGGAGGTACTTCTGCTTCAGGGCTTCGCTCCCCCAGGTCTGGATCGGGTACGCGCCGATGCTCAGGTGGCCGGAGAAGAACGTGCGGACCCCTGTTCCCTCGCGGCCGATCCGGGCGAGGGCCTTGAAGTACGACACGTTGTCGGCCCCGCGGCCGCCGTACTCGGGCTTCACGTTGATCCCGAGGAGGTCGTACTTCTTCGCGAGCGGGACCAGCTGGTCGTTGAACCGGTGCTCGACGTAGCAGAGCTCCTCGTGCGGCCGGAGCTCCTGGCAGAACGCCTCGGTGTCGACGACGAGCTTGGCGGGGTCGAATGGCATGACCGGCTCCGCGTGCGTGAGAAGGGATGGGAGACGGGGTGTGTCGTATTATACGGCGGCCCGCAGAGACCGTTGAACCCCGCGGATGTGGGGGCAAGTTTCCAACTTGCCCGGGCATTTCCAACCGTCCCGGGCAAGTTGGAAACTTGCCCCCACAAGTCAAAACTCCAGCCAGATCCGGTACAGCAGGACCGTCCGCACTTCCCGGGGGCGGACGGCAAAGAACTGAACGAACCGGACGGCCGAGAGGTCGAGCGGGTCAGGCCGGGCCCGCGCGGCGAGTGCCCCGAGGTCCAGCCGGACGGTGTGAGTTCCTTCGCCGTAGGATCGTCCGACGTCGGTGTGGGTCGTCCGCCCCGGATCGTCCGTACCCGTTCGGACCGAGATGACGAGATCCACCGGCCCCCCCACGGTCCGGAACTCGCAGCACAACCACCGGTGGCCGCGGAAATCGGGGACGACCGGCCGCAGCGCCGCGTACGAGTATTCGTCCGGGCCGGGGAGGAGGTCGAGCCGGCCGACTTGGCCGTCCGGTGGTCCCCCGGGCTCGGCCCCGCGGCGGAAAGTGGCCTGGTGGCAGTCCCAGCGGAGTAGTTCGCGGTCGGTCCCGAACGCGGCGAGCACCGGGAATTCCCGGTAACCGGCGGCCGTGTCCAGCACGTAAGGGCCGAGATCGATGACCGGCCACACCCACAGCCCGGCCGCAAGGAGGAGAAACCCGACCGCCCGGATCGCGGACCGGCGGCCCTCCCATGCTCGGATTACTGCCGCCGCGGACAGCGCCCCGAGGGCACCCCGGACGAAATCGGCCCAGTCGCCCGTCCGGCCGAACGTCGGCTGGATGATTTCCGCGAGCCCGGCCAGCCCGATCGCGACGGCCAGAGACCGCCAGAGGGGCGGTCCGATGCCGGCCCGGAGGGCGAAAACGAGTGCCGCGAAAAGAGGGACGTGACCGAGGTCGAGCAATTTCCCCTGCCAGGCCCCCAGGAAATCGGGGGGCAGGGGGGCGAGGAGCAGGCCGGCCGTCACCGCGACCGCGATCAGGGCGGTCAGCCTGGCGGCCGGTCGGGTCGGCTCGTGTTCCATCCTGGCGGCCCGGTCGGCGGAGTGGTGGGGGGCTCCTTGTCACACATACCCGCCCCGGCTGTCCGCGGACACCGTTCGGATTGCAATGTCCCGGACGATCCGGCGGACGGGGACTGTGTTTCGACCGATAGTCCCGCTGGACATTGTTCGGGCTATACGGGCCGTTCGCGGGGTGTGGGTTGGTTTGAGGTGATGGAGTAAAGGTTCGCCGGAATCTGCACGCGGGTCCCGGCAAGCGGCCGGAGATAGGTTAAGTTTTAGCGAGCGGGACGGTCGGGCGGGTGAAACCGGACCCAACTTGACGGTTCTACCCAGTCCGCTATAATTCGCGAAGCATCAACGGATTGATGCACCGAACCTTAGGCTCTGGAGAGAGCCGCGGCACCGTCCGAGGTTACCCACCCCACCCAATAGGCGATCACCTCCGGCCGGCCGTCCTCTGCTCCGGCAGTGCTGATGAGCTGCACACGTGCCGGGTCCGCCTGCTCCACCAAAGCACCGGGGATTACTGGGAACTCGACTACCGCCAAGGCCCGATCGACCCGCGGACCCGAAACCGACCGCCCGCTGCCGACGACCCGCCCATCCTTCGAGACCGAAGCCCCGGCCGACCTTCCGGCCGCCGGGTCCGGTTTCCGGCGGTAACCGTCCGTCCGCGGGCAGCCCGCAGGTGACCCGTGCCGTCCGACCCGGTGGAGCAGACCAAACAGATCAAAACCGCCAGCGACATCGTCGCGGTCGTAGGCGGCTACCTCGCGCTCGCGCCGGCCGGCCGGACGTTCAAGGCCCTCTGTCCGTTCCACAACGACTCCCGTCCCTCCCTCGACGTCGACCCCCGCCTCCAGCGGTACCGGTGCTGGTCCTGTCAGGCCCACGGCGACGTCTTCGCCTTCGTCCAGCACATGGAGAAAGTGGGCTTCAAGGAGGCCCGACAAATACTCGCCGTCCGGGCCGGAATCAAGCTGGATGAGACCCAGTCGCCGCAGGACCAGGCCCGCGTCCGGCTGCTCGGGGTGATGCGGTGGGCGCAGGAGAAGTACCAGGACTGCCTCCTGAACGACCCGGCCGGCGCGGCGGCGGTCGCGTACATCGCGGGCCGGAAGCTCTCCGGGAAGACGGTCCGCGACTTCGGCCTCGGGTTCGCCCCGCTCGGCGGCGAGTGGCTTACCCGGCTGGCCTTCGCCGAACGGGTCCCGGTCGAGGTCCTGGGCGAGGTCGGTCTGCTGCTCGAGCGGCACGGGGGCCGCGGCCACTTCGACCGGTTCCAGGACCGGGTGATGTTCCCGATCCGGGACGTGCAGGGGCGGCCGGTCGGATTCGGCGGCCGGATCATGCCGGAATCTCCCCTACTACCCCGCGCCCCGAAGTATTACAATTCTGCTGAAACTCCGCTGTTCTCGAAGAGCGAGCTCCTTTACGGCCTCGACCTCGCCCGGCACGCCGGGGCTGCGGTCGGTTATCTCGCGGTCGTCGAGGGGTATACAGATGTGATGATGGCCCACCAGTGCGGGGTGCCGCAGGTAGTGGCCACCATGGGAACCGCCCTGAACGCCCGGCACGTCGCCCAGCTCCGCCGGTACGCCCCCAAGGTGGTGCTGGTGTACGACGCGGACGCGGGCGGGATGACGGGGGTCGACCGGGCCCTGGAGCTGTTCGTCGGCCAGGACGTGGAACTCGCGGTCGCGACTCTTCCCGACGGGCTCGACCCGTGCGACCTCCTCGTCCGGCCTGGGGGCCTTGAGACGTTCAAAGCGATCCTGACCTCCGCCGTCGACGCCCTGGATTTTAAACTGAATCGCCTCCTGGACCGCGACCCGAACCCGTCCGTCGAGGGCACCCGCCGGATCATCGACGAGGTCCTCGGGGTCATGGCCGCCGCCCCGGTCGTCCCGAACCGGGCGGGCCAGGTCAAGCAGGAGCTGATCGTTACCCGGCTCGCCCACCGGCTCGGGCTGCGGCAGGAGACGGTGTGGGCCCGGTTCGGGGAACTGAAGCGGGAGCGGAAGCAGAAGGATTTTCAATCCGCCGCGAAGACCGGGCCGCTGGTCCAGGCCTCCGCGGCGAGGGAGACGAGGCCGGCCCCCGACCAGCCGGCGGGGAAGACCGGGCCGGTGGTGGCCGCCGAGATGCAGTTGCTCGAACTCCTGCTCGCCCACCCCGGGTTCGTCCCCCAGGCGGCCGCCGTGATGTCGGCCGACGACCTGACCCACACCGGGCTGCGGCGGATGCTGGTCGAACTGTACTCGCTCCAGGCGGCCGGGCTGACCCCGGACGTGGACACCCTCCGGGACCGGCTCGCCGACCGCCCGGACCTGTTCGAGGCGGCCGAGAAGCGGCTGTTCGTCGGCCAGCACATGCAAGAACCGGAGCAGAATCTGGCCCGGATCCTCGGCTGGTTCTCGAAGCACAAGAAAGAGGTCGGGGAGCGGGCCCTGACCGCCCGCCTCAAGGGCGGGGCCCTCGACCCGGACCAGGCCGCGGAGCTCCTTCGCAAGCTCCAGGACCGGCGGGCGGGGGGATGACCGGACGCCGCGGGTCGGGGGCGCGGGCCCCCGACTCCACCATTACAGCACGGGTTTGACACCACGAGTCTTCGATCCACCCGCCCCGGGGTTTCGGCCCCGGCGGTTGGCCTTGTGGGAGGGGTTCGGATGGACTGGAAGAACGAAGAGACGCTCCTGGCCTTGATCAAACGGGGCAAGGAAACGGGCTCCCTCACCTACGACGAGGTCAACGCCGCGCTGCCCGAGGGGACGGCGGGCGTCCCCGAGTCCGACCGGCTGGAGAGCGTCCTCGAAGTCCTCGAGGCGAACGGGATCAGCATCATCGACGAGTCGGACACCGAGGAGCGGGAGGAGGCCCCGGTCGTCCTCGCCGACGAGATCCTCGCCGACCCGGAAGCGAACCCGTTCGGGGACTCCGACGGGGACGGCCGGCACATCGACGACCCGGTCCGGATGTACCTCACCCAGATGGGCGAGATCCCGCTCCTCAGCCGGGACAAGGAGATCGCCCTCGCCCGCAAGATCGAGGTCACCCGCCGCCGGTTCCGGCGGAAGGTGCTGGAGTGCGACTACGCCCTCCGGCAGGTGGTCGAGACCCTCAAGCGGGTCCACACCGGTGACCTCCCGTTCGACCGGACCGTGAAGGTGTCGCAGACCGAGAACCTGGAGAAGGACAAGATCCTCCAGCGGATGCCGCACAACCTGAAGACCCTCGAACCGCTGATGGAGTTCAACGTCGAGGACTTCCAGCGGCTGACCGACGAGCGGACCCAGCCGGCCGACCAGGAGGAGCTCCGGGAGCGGCTCCGGCTCCGGCGGCGGAAGACGGTCACCCTGGTCGAGGAGCTGTCGATCCGGACCCAGAAGGTCCAGCCGCTGATGAAGAAGCTGGAGCAGATCAGCCACCGGATGGACGAGCTGGAGGGCGAGATCGAGACCCTCCGGGGCGACCGGGCGGCGAAGGAGGAGCGGGCCAACCTGGAGAAGGAGCTCCAGGACCTGATGCTCATCACCCTCGAGGAGCCGGCCAGCCTGCGGAAGCGGGTGTCGATCATGCGGCAGCGGTTCGCCGAGTACGAGCAGGCGAAGCGGGAGCTCTCCGGCGGGAACCTCCGGCTGGTCGTGAGCATCGCGAAGAAGTACCGCAACCGGGGGCTCAGCTTCCTCGACCTGATCCAGGAAGGGAACACCGGGCTGATGCGGGCGGTGGACAAGTACGAGCACCGCCGCGGGTTCAAGTTCAGCACCTACGCGACGTGGTGGATCCGGCAGGCGATCACCCGGGCGATCGCGGACCAGGCCCGGACGATCCGCATTCCGGTCCACATGATCGAGACGATGTCGAAGCTCCGGAACGTCTCGAAGAAGCTCCTGCAGGACATGGGCCGGGAGCCGACGATCGAGGAAACCGCCAAGGCCGCCGGGTACACGCTGGAGGAGACCAAGCGGGTCCTGAAGATCAGCCGCCAGCCGATCAGCCTGGACCGCCCGGTCGGCGAGAGCGAGGACAGCTACTTCGGGGACTTCATCGAGGACAACTCGGTCGAGTCGCCGGTGAACGCCGCGACGAACGAGATGCTCAAGGACAAGATCGAGGGCGTGCTGAAGACCCTGACCTACCGCGAGCGGGAGATCATCAAGCTCCGGTACGGGCTGGGCGACGGGTACACGTACACCCTGGAAGAGGTCGGCCGGATCTTCAAGGTGACCCGGGAGCGGGTCCGGCAGATCGAGGCGAAGGCGGTCCGCAAGCTCCAGCACCCGGTCCGCAGCCGCCAGCTCGAAGGGTTCCTCGACGGCATCCGCCGGGGCGTCTAAGGCCGGAGGTCCGAGTTCCAGGAGGCCCGAGTTCCACGGTCGGCGGTCGGAATCCCAGGTTCCTCGGTTTTCGACCCGGAATCTGGAACGTGGAACCTGGGACCCGGAACAACCCAGAGGTCAGGAGTCGGGGGTCGGACGTCAGCCGGGACCGCGCACCGCGGGCCGCTGACCTCCGACCCCTGATTTCTGACCTCTCGGCTGTTAGAATTCCTTCTAAAGGAGCCGACCCAATGTCCGCGACCGACACGCTCCGCGAGTGCCACCGCCTCCGCAAACACCTCAAGGCCCTGCAGGAGGAGATCGACCGCGGGCCGCGGGTGCTCAAGGCCCAGCAGGCCAGGCTCGCCCAGGAACAGCAGGCCCACAAGGACCACTTCGAGACGATCACCAAACTGAAGCTCAAGCAGCGGGACGACGAGGGGACGCTGAAGCAGACCGAGACCCGGCTGGCGAAGCTCGAGGCCCAGCTGCTCGGGATCTCGGTCCCGAAGGAGTACGAGGCGAAGAAGTCTGAGATCCGGCAGGCGGAGGAAAAGAAGGCGGCACTGGAAGACGCGATCCTGGCGACGATGGCGGAGCTCGAGGAGAAGACGGCGGCGGTCCCGGCGGTGGACAAGAAGTGGGCCGCCGCCCAGGCCGAGTTCGCGCAGTCCCAGGAGGACGCGAAGGCCCGGCTGGAGCGGCTGCGGGCGGACCAGGAGGAGTCGCGGGCGGCGCTGGCGAAGGCGGAGGCGACGCTCCCGGACAAGAACAAATCGACCTACGACCACCTGTCGAAGGCGCTGGGGCCGGACGCGTTCGCGGCGGTGAAGGACCGGATCTGCCAGGGGTGCCGGACCGGGATCACCCAGCAGCGGGTGATGGAGGTGCAGGGCGGGATGTTCTTGCTGTGTTCGAGCTGCGGGAAGATGCTCTACCCGGCGGAGTGACCGGCGATGACCAAGTGGAAGTACATGACGGCCCAGTTCGTGACCACCGGGTTGGGGGACCAGGCTCAGGCCGAGAAGGTCCAGGAGAACATGAACGCGTTGGGGTTGTACGGGTGGGAGCTGGTGTCCACGAACCTCTACCACAACCACGACATCACCCAGGACGTGCTGATCATGTTCTTCAAGAAACCGGTCCAGGAGGACGGGCCCGGCGCCCCCCGGCTGGGGCGGTGACCCCAAGACACGTCGCTCCGATTACTTCGCGCATGTCGGCTTCCGCCCGAACACGGACACGGCTTGTGCCCGGACCAATGGCATTGATTCGCTCAACCCGACGAACGCTTCGAGCGGGTCTCGCCCACCCGGGTTCGGTTGGTCGTTCAGGACTGCCGGATACAATTGCCGACCGGAAAACAAGATACGGCCGGCCCTGCGAGCCGTCATGCTACCTTTCGCACTGGTACCGGGTCGCCCGCGGCCACGCGGTCGAGGTACGTAAACAGGTCTGACTCGAACCGTTCTTTGCGGAACAACAGCGCCTGCCGCCTGGCCGCCCGCGGGTCGAACCGGTCCGCGTCCCGCTCGAACCGCTCGACCGCGGCGATCGCGGCGGCGGTGGTCTGCTCGGCGAAGAACACCCCGGTCGGGTCGCCGGCCTCACCGAGCGGGCGGACGGTTTCGGTCGCCCCCCCGCGGCCGAACGCGATTACCGGGCACCCGCACGCCTGGGCTTCCAGCGGCACGATCCCGAAATCCTCCTCGCCGGGGAAGAAGAGCGCCTTCGCCCGCCGCAGGTGGTCGCGGATCACCCCGTCCGGCTGCCATCCAAGGAAGTCGACCCCGGGCCCGGCCGTCGCCTTCAGCTTCGCCGCGTCCTGGCCGCTCCCGATGACTACCAACTTCCTCCCGAGCCTGGAACAGGCCTCGATCGCGAGGTCGAACCGCTTGTACGGGGCGAGCGCCGAGACCACGAGGTAGAAGTCTTCGCGCGGGCCCGGCCCGGGCGTGTAGAAGTCGGTATCGACCGGCGGGTAGATCACGACGGCGTCCCGCCCGTAGCACTCGCGGATGCGGTCCCGCACCGTCCGGCTGATGGCGACGAAGTGGGTCACCCGGTCGGCCGTCCGGCGGTCCCAGTCGCGGAGGGCGGACAGCAGCCGGTCCACGGCCGCCGCCTTGACCCGTCCGACGAGCCCGGCCTTCCGGAAGTACGCCTCCTTCATGTGCCAGGCGTACCGCATGGGGGTGAAGCAGTAACAAACATGCGGTACGCCCTTCGGCGGGTGGGCGGACTTGGCGACGCAGTGACTCAGGCTGACGACGAGGTCCGCGTCGGCAATCTTCCACCGCGAGGCGGCGTACGGCATGAGCGGCAGGAGATACCGGTAGTAGCGGTCGACGCGGGGAAGGCGGTTCAGGGGGCTGGGGTTGATCGCGAGCTGTTCGATGAGAGGGGAGACGCTCCCCCGCTTGTGGAGGAGGGTGAACAACCGGGCCGCCGGCCACCGCCGGGCGAGCGGTTCGAGGCACTTCTCCCCGCCTCTCATCCCGGTCAGCCAGTCGTGGACCAGCACCACCCGTTCGGGCCGCCCGGCGTCCATGCCGTTACCCTTCATGCTTGCCTGGGATCGCAGGCGTTCCGCCCGCATCGCCGTTCGTCTCCCGGAGACGCCGAGACGGCCGTGTTCCCAAAAGGTCCACCCGACGTGAAAGATCATCGGGGCTCGGAGTGTAGCGTCTTCTGGCAGCGTCGGGAAGACAACCCGGTGGGTAGCCGTTTGAGGGCCCGAGGGAAATGCGGGCTAGCCCAGGAGCCCGGGTTTCTGAGTCTCGGGTCGCGCTCTCCAACCCGGGATTTCCTTGCCGCTGAATCCCCGTCCCGCGGCCCAACCGTCAGGTCTTCGCTCTTGTACAGAAGATGAATCGAGAACGGGGGTTGAGGGTTTCAAGGTGAATTCGTCGATTCACCCCGGGCACGTTGCACGCCACATGCTATCGTTGTAAGCTGAAAATAATTGTGACGCGGGCGCGGTCCCGCCTCGACCCCGGGCTGCCCGCTCAACTCTTTCTGCACGAACGCTGCCCCGGGACGTCGACGGACCCACTTGCACACCCCGGACACCCCGGGTCGGTTTGGGAGACGGGAACATGGCGTTCATGCTGAACATCGGCAAGTGCAGCCTGCTCGGCAACTACCGGGAGAATAACGAGGATTCGATCGAGGTCCGGCAGTTCCCGGATTTGACGGTGGGCATCGTGGCCGACGGGATGGGTGGACAGGCGGCCGGCGAGATCGCCAGCAAGAGGGCGGTCGAGATCGCCCCCCGCGAGCTGAGAAAGAACCTCAGCCCGAACCTCAACCCGGAAGCGGTGAACGCGGTCATCCGGCGCGCGATCGTCCAGGCGAACGAAGAAATCATGGCGATGGGTGCCCTCGACAAAGACATGAAGAACATGGGCACGACGGTGGTGATGGCGATCTGGCGGAAGGGGTCGGAGATGTACGTCGCCGGCGTCGGCGACAGCCGGGCGTACCTGATCCGGAACCGGAAGATCCAACAGCTCACCGTCGACCACTCGCTCGCCCAGGCACTCGTCGAGGCCCGGACCATCTCCCCCGCCGAGGCGAAGGACCACCGGTTCCGGAACGTCCTGTGGAAGTACCTCGGGAGCAAGGAGGTCGGTGAGGGGCCGGACGTGGGCGTGATTCCGCTCCAGGGCGGCGACCGGTTCCTGCTCTGCACCGACGGGCTCACCGGGGTCGTCCCGGACGAGCAGCTCGCCACGTTCATCTCCGAACAGACCGACGTGCAGGCGTGCGCGGAGGCGCTCGGGCAGATCGCCCTCGACCAGGGCTCCCGCGACAACGTGTCGTGCATCGTGATCGAGGTGGTGGAGTCGTAAGCCCGGGGTCGCGGCCGGTGGGCCCTGCGACGGGCAGGGAACACCCGACCCCGGCTACCGCGCGGGACAATGAGTCGGGTGGCGAAGAGCGGGGGGCCGGACGCACCAAGAGGACCCGGTGCGGGTCCGACGATCTCACCAGTACATTTGTGCCGTCGGCTTGATGACCAGCTCCGGGATCGACACCCGCGGCGGCAGCGACGCGACGAACAGTACCGCCTCGGCCACGTCCTCCGGCTTCAGGATCACCGCCCGCTGCTCCTCCGTCACGGGCCTCGGCCGGTGCTCCAGGATCGGCGTGTCGATCTCGCCGGGGTAGACGTTACTCACCCGGACGCCGCTGTCCTTCTCCTCGTTCGAAAGGACGAGCCCGAGCCCGCCCATCCCGAACTTGGCCGCCACGTACGCCGCCCCGCCGAGCGGGTTCGCCCGCTTTCCCGCCACCGAGACCACGTTCACGATCACCCCATCTTTCCGGTCGAACATCTGCGGCAGCACGGCTTTCGTGCAGTAGAACGCGCCGTCCAGGTTTGTCCGGATCATCATGTCCCACGACTCGGGGGTGAGCTCGCGGATCGTCCGGGCCTTCAGGTTCGTCCCGGCGTTGTTCACCAGGACGTCGACCCGGCCGAACGCCTCGGTGGCGGACTGGACGAGCGTCTGGCACTGGGCCGGGTTGGTCACGTCGGTGGTGACCGTCTTCAGGTTGGCCCCGGCCTTCGCCTCGGCGGCGGTGGCGGCCAGTTTCGCCGGGTCGCGCCCGGCGATCACCACCCGCGCCCCTTCCTTCAGGAACAAGAAGGCCACGGCCTTCCCGACCCCGGACCCGCCCCCGGTGACGACCGCGACTTTGCCGTCCAGTTTGCCCATGATCGACCCGCCTCGTGTAGAACGCCGGGGACCCCGGCCGCGCCCGGCGTTCGTGCGCTGGGCTTCAGTACGTGAACCTTGTTCGCTATGCTACTATCAGACAGAATGGGCGGCACGCCGCCGCCCCCACTTACCGGAAGGGACGACCGCGATGAACCCGGATCTCCGTCGGCGGACCGACGACCTGTGCGCCCGGCTGGCCCAGTTGCGGGACTCTCTTTGACGTCCCTGGTAAGACCGTGGTCCGAGACCAGCTGGAGGCGAAACAGGCCGACCCGGGGTTCTGGAACAACCAGGAGCAGGCCCGGGCGGTGATCCAGCAGCTGAAAGTGGCGAACGCGCTGCTCAAACCCTACGAGGAGCTGACCCGGACCGCCGCCGACCTGACGGCGATGGCCGAACTCGCCGACGAGGACGCCGCGTTCGAGGTGGAGCTGGAGCCGGCGCTGGCCAAGGCCGAGGGACAGTACGAGGGGTTCGAACTCCAGGCGATGATGAGCGGCAAGCAGGACGCCGCCAACGCCATCGTGTCGATCAAGCCCGGGGCCGGCGGGACGGACGCCTGCGACTTCGCGGAAATCCTCTACCGGATGTACACCCGGTGGGCCCAGCAGCACGACTTCGCCGTCGAGGAGCAGGACCTCGAACCGAACCTGGAGGCCGGCATCCAGAGCGTCACCTTCCGGGTGGTCGGGCCGTACGCCTACGGCTACCTCCAGAGCGAGATCGGGGTTCACCGGCTGGTCCGGATCAGCCCGTTCGGCTCGGGCGACACCCGGCAGACGTCGTTCGCGGCCGTGGACGTGGTCCCCGAGCTTGACGACACGATCGAGATCGAGATCAAGGACGACGACTACATCAAGCAGACGTTCTCGGCCGGCGGGCCGGGCGGCCAGCACCAGAACAAGACGCAGTCCGGGGTGCGCCTGATCCACAAGTCCGGGGTGCGGGCCGAGAGCCGGACCGAACGCAGCCAGCACAAGAATCACGACAACTGCATCAAGATGCTCAAGGCCCGGCTGTACGCGATCGAGGAGCAGAAGCGGCTTGGCGACTTGTCGCAGCGGTACGACGCCAAGGGCGAAATCGCGTTCGGCAGCCAGATCCGCAGCTACGTCCTCCAGCCGTACACGCTCGTCCGCGACGAGCGGGACGGGGTCGACGTGAAGACGCCCGCGATCATGCAGGTCCTCGACGGCAACCTCGACGAGTTCATGCACGCCTACCTGCGGTACAAGACGGCCAGGCAGAACAAGGTGAAGAAATAAGAGCGAGCCGCACGATAAACGCAGAGTTAAAAACACGATCAAAACGAAGTTGTATTCAAAATCGACGTTAGTTCTGATCGTATCTTTCTCTGCGTTTATCGTGCGGCTTCGTCTGTATGATCAGAACTATCGAGATCCCCGAGCTTTCGGCGACCGAGGCGTTCGGCCGGCGGCTCGGGGAGCTACTGTTCCCCGGAGCCGTGGTCGCGCTCGTGGGTCAACTCGGCGCGGGGAAGACCCATCTGACGCGGGCTGTCGCCGAGGGACTCGGGGTGCGAAACCCGGCGGCGGTGAACAGCCCGACGTTCGTGCTCATCCAGGAATACCCCGCCCGGCTCCCGATCTACCATTTCGACGCCTATCGGCTCTCCGGGGCCCGAGAGTTCGCCGAACTCGGCGTCGACGAGTACTTCTCCGGCGACGGCGTCTGTCTGGTGGAGTGGGCCGACAAGGTCGGAGCGACGCTCCCGGCGGAGCACCTGCGGATCGAGATCGAGATCGTGGGCGAGAGCCGGCGGCGGTTCGAGATCACAGCGACCGGTCCGCGGTACGAAACCCTTCTCCATTCGCTCAGCAGCTCCGAAACATCGCACCACGAATGACTTCGGGTAATCCGGTTGATCGGCCTACGGGGAGGCGCCTCCGTGCGAGTTCGGAATGCCACTCCGGAAGATGCGGGCGCGATCGCCGCGATCTACACGGAGGGGATTGAGGACCGGACCGCGACCTTCGAGACCCGACCCCGGACCGCCGCCGACGTCGGCCCATGGGTCGGCGGGAGACATCCGGTCGTGGTGGTCGAGGACGCCGGCCGGGTGATCGCGTTCGCCGCCGCCTCCGCGTACCGGCCCCGCGAGTGCTACGCCGGGGTGGCTGAGTGCTCCGTCTACGTTGGCCGCACGGACCGGGGTCGGGGCGCCGGCCGACTGGCCCTCGCGGAATTGGCGGCGGCGTGCGCGGCGGCCGGGTTCTGGAAGCTGGTCAGCCGGGTGTTCCCGGAAAACGCGGCCAGTCGGGCACTGCTCCGGCGGCTCGGATTTCGGGAGGTCGGCGTCTACGAGAAACATGCCCAGCTGGACGGCGTGTGGCGGGACGTGCTGATCGTCGAGAAGTTGCTCCCGGCGTAACCGAGGGCCAAGCGTGGCCGGGTTGATCTCGTACCGGACGGGGAATGGGGCGGTGACCGCGAATTCCCGAATGACTCGCGGCGTGTCGTCGGCCGAGGTGTCGTCGCAGACGATCATCTCGTCCGGCGGGCGGGTCTGGGCGGCGATGCTCGCCAGCTGCGCGGGCAGATACCGGCCGCCGTTATATGTGCAAAGGGCCGCCGAAAGTGTCGGCATGATCGGAGGCCAATGCCTGAAGAGTATGGGCCCCCCGCGATTCGTATGGTGACACCTGATGAATCGTCATCGTGTGCCGCAGCCCGCGCCCGACACCGGAGGGACGACGTGAACACGACGGGCCGGCCGGACCGCCGCCAGTTCCTCCGTGGGGTCGGTGCGGGAGCGGTCGGCCTCGGGCTGGGCGGGTGCGGGTCATCGAACCCGACGCCGGGGGCCGGCGACTTCCGCGGCCAGACGCTCACCATCTTCGTCTACTCGGGGCTGGACAAGATCTTCCAGGAACACTTTGTCGAGCCGTTCCAGGCCCGGACCGGGGCCAAGGTCGTTCTCGACGCCGGCTGGTGGGACTCGATCGGCAAGCTGAAGGCGTCTCCAAAGGGGCAGCCGGCCTACGACCTCGTCCTGACCGACGCGACCCAGGGCTACCCGGCGATCAAGGGCGGGATGTTCCGGCAGATCGACTTCGACAAGGTCCCGAACCACCGCGCGCTCGCCCCGGTCGTGCTCGACAACTGGGTGGCCCGGGAGCGGTACGGGGTGACGTTCCACGAGTCGGCGATGACGCTCGCCTACGACCGCCGTCAGTTCGCGCGCGAGCCGACCGGCTGGGCCGACCTGATGCGCGACGACCTCAGGGGGAAACTGTCGCTGTACGACTCGCTCTACATGTCGCTCTACACGTTCGCTTGCATGAAGGTGGCGGCGGAGGGAAACCCCGGGACCGCGCACGCGGCGGTGTCGGACGACCTGGGTGGGGTGCTCGAGTTCGCGAAGCGGGAGCGGGACCGGGTCCGGTTCTGGTGGCCGACCGGGACGAAGATGATCCAGGACCTGCTGCAAGGCAACTTCGCCGCCGGGAACGCCCACAGCGTGGCCGTCCTGCAAAGTGTGAGGGAGAAGCCGGAGGTGATCGGGTTCATCACTCCGGACGCGGACCGGGCGTACGTTCAGCTCATGTGGGTCATCCCGGCCGACACGCCCAATGCGGAGCTGGCCGAGGTCGCCGTCGACTTCCTGCTGAGCAAGGACGTGCAGGCGGCGGTCGCCCGCCGGGGGGCCGGGACGTCGCACGTCGAGGCGGCGAAGGAGGTGGCCGCGGCCGACCCGGCCTGGGCAAAGACGTATCCGTCGACCGACGAGCAGTTCCGGGCGCTGCGGTACTTCCCGTACGATGCGTACTTCAAGGACTGGGATCGGCTGAAGAAAGCTTGGGAGCAAGAGGTCCTACGGAAGGGATGACCTGTCGGGTTCCCCGCCCAGGGCGTTGCCCTGGGCGGGAAGCAAGAGGTCCTACGGAAGTCGTGAGCCCGCGAACTCCACCCCCGGTCGTGCCCTGGCTCCTGGCAGCCCCCGCGGTCGTGCTGCTGGCCGGGTTCTTCCTCGGACCACTGCTCCTGTTGCTGCGGGTCAGTCTGTACGAGGGCAGCGGCTCCGGGTTCTACCGCCCCGGCACCTGGTCGGCCGACGCCTACGCCGAGCTGGTCGGGGAAAGGTTCGGCCGCGGCATCATCGCGTTCACTGTCGCGCTCGGGACGGGCGTGGCCGCCCTGAGCGTCCTGATCGGCTACCCCCTCGCCCTGTTCATCCACACGTTGCCGCGGCGGGCGAAGTGGCTGGCGCTGGCGGCGGTGGTCCTTCCGAAGCTCGCGAACGTCTTTGTCGTCCTCTACGGCGTCAACCTGCTGCTCGGCAACTCCGGCCCGGTGAACCGGTCACTCCTGTGGCTCGGGCTCGCCACGGAGCCCCTGCCCCTGACGCACAGCCTGACCGGGGTCCTCATCGCCGAAACGTACCTCATCCTGCCGTACGCGGTCCTCGTCCTCGTCCCGGCGTTCGACCGGATCGACCCGGCGCTGATCGCTGCCGCCCGGGGGCTCGGGGCCGGGCCGTGGGCCGCCTTCCGACGGGTCACGCTCCCGCTCTCGCTCCCGGCCGTCGCTGTAGCCGGCCAGCTCTGCCTGATCTGGGCGCTGGGGGCGTTCGTCGGACCGATCTTACTCGGTGGACCGGACCAGACGACGCTGGCCGTCCTGGTCCAGCGCCACGGACTGGAGTACGCAGACTGGCCCCGCGGGGCCGCGACCGCGGTCCTCTCGCTGCTGACCATTGCCGTGTGTGTCGCGGTCTATGCGTGGCCGGCGGGTCGGCTCCGGCGGGCGGGAGGTGCGGGCGATGTCTGACCACGTGTCCCGCTGGCTCCTCCGCGGCGGTCAGATCCTGGCCGTGCTGCTCCTGCTCGCAATGCTCGCCCCGTTCGGGTACGCGGTCTGGATGTCGTTCGCGCCGGGCGAACTCCTGGAGCCCCCGACCGGCCACTGGTCTTTACGGTGGTACCGCGAAGTCCTCGGCTCCGCCCGGTGGACGACTGCCCTTCGAACGACCGCTCAGGTCGCCGGGATGTCGGTCATCGGGTCGGTGGCCGGCGGGCTCGGGGTGGCGCTAGCGGTGACCCGCTACCGGTTCCGCGGGCGGCCGGCGCTGTCCGGGGCGGTACTCGTGCCGCTGTTCGTGCCGGCGGTGGTCCTGGGGATGGGGCTGCTGCCACTGGTGCGGGCGGCGGGGTTATGGGGCACAACCGCTTCGCTTGCCGCCGCGCACAGCCTGGTGAGTCTACCGGTCGTCTTTCTCCTTCTGCGGTCAGCGCTCGCGCAGGCCGATCCCGACCTGGAGCGGGCGGCCCGCGGGCTCGGAGCTGGCCCCGTGACGGCCTTCCGTCGGGTCACGCTGCCGCTGGTCTACCCGGCGGTGCTGGCCGGGGTGGTGATCGCCTTCATCCTGTCGGTGAACGAGTTCGTGCTTGCTGTGTTCTTGAGCACTCCGCGGACGCGGACCCTACCGGCCGCCCTGTGGCCCGAGTCTCGCGACAAGGAGACGCCGCTGCTGGCTGCGGCGTCGTGTTTGTCAGTCCTGGTCGCGCTCGCGGGGATGGGGCTCTCGGCGTGGCTGCTGCGCCGCCGGTTGTAAAGCCAGGTGACCGGAACATTTTTTGAGACTTCTCGCTCGACGCGACAATCACGCCCTCCTCGCGTCACGGCGTCGACAGCCCGTTACCCCGGAGGGGTTGTAGTCCATAGCCCAGGGTCGCGCTTCGCGCACCCTGGGTCGGGGGATCTCGCCCCGGGAGGGGCCGAGGGCGAGTTGTTCTCGATTGCTTGCCACCCAGGGTGCGCTCACTTCGCTCGCGACCCTGGGCTATGGACTACAACCCCTCCGGGGTACAGACACCTCCGATCCGAGGTTCGCGGATGTGGACAATGCATGGCGCCGAGTCTTGGTCGGCTTCGGGGATCACCCAGACGCCGTCTTCGGGCACCCCCACCTTGACCTGCTGACCGCGTTCCAACGGCTCGCCGGGCCGGGTTCGCACCCGGAATGACAGCGCGTTGTCGCACACTACCTCGGCGAGTAACTCCGCCCCGAGAAAGGTCACGTCCGCTACCCGCCCCGGCCACACCCAGTGGCAGCCCCCGGCCTCCGGTCCGATCCGGCAGTGCTCCGGCCGGACCATGACCACCGCGGCCGGGTGCCCGACCGCCTTCCCGTCGAACAGGTTCGCCGCCCCAAGGAAGCGGGCCACGAACGGGGTCCGCGGGCGGGCGTACACCTCGGCCGGCGGCCCGACCTGGAGGACCCGCCCGGCCGCCACCACCCCGACCAGGTCCGACACCGACAGGGCCTCTTCCTGGTCGTGCGTCACCATCACGGTCGTGACGCCGGTCTGGCGCTGGAGCGACCGGAGCTCGGTCCGGAGCTGGTCTCGGAGGTGACGGTCGAGGTTCGCGAGCGGCTCGTCGAGGAGCAGCACGTGGGGCTCGATCACCAGCGCCCGGGCCAGGGCGACTCGCTGCTGCTGCCCGCCGGAGAGGGCGGCCGGCTTCCGGTCCCGCTCCGCCGGGGACAGACCCACCCGGCCGAGCATGTCGTCCACCCGGCGGGCGCGGTCGGCCCGTGGGATGCGGCGGACCTCCAGCCCGAACGCGACGTTCTGCCGGGCGGTCAGGTGCGGAAACAGGGCGTAGTTCTGGAACATCATCCCGGCGTTCCGCTTCTCGGGCGGAAGACGAGTCATGTCGCGGCCGCGCAGCTCGACCCGACCCGTCGTGGGGGTGAGATAGCCGCCGAGGAGTTTGAGAAGGGTCGTCTTGCCGCACCCGGACGGGCCGAGAAGGGTCAGCAGCTGTCCCGCCGGGACCGCGAGCGACACGTCCCGAACGACGGGGACCGACCCGTACCCGAACGACACGCCGGCGAGCCGGACCGCCTCGGGGTCGTCTGCCCGGACCGGGAGGACCGCATTTGCGGGCGTCACGAGATAACCTGTGTGTCAGTGGTCCGTCGGTCTGAGGCGGCCCCCGGTCCCGGTACGGTGGTCGACGAGATCACGCCCACGGCAACACTCCCGGCGCGAAAGGTCCCGACCGCCGCGGCGACGCGGGTGGCGGTGGTCACCCAGCACAACCCGCCGAACACCCACGCGAACACCGCGAAGTGATCCGGGAGCAGGCAGATCAGGACAAACAGTCCGATCGTCTCGGCCCCCTCAGTCAACCCACCGAGGTAGTAGATCGCCTTCCGCCCGCGGGCCCCGGTCGAGATGCCCCGCTTCGCCGCGACCGCGGCGAACGCCAGGAACGAGGACCCCGTGCCCACAAAGCTGAACACGAGGAAGGCCGCCGGCAGGGCGACCTCGGACCGACCGACCGCGAAGAAGAACGGCACCCCGGCGTAGAAGAAGAAGTCGAGCACGATATCGAGGTATCCGCCGAGGTCGGTCGACCCGAGCCGCCGGGCGACCGCCCCGTCGAGCCCGTCGGCCACCCGGTTTGCCGCGATCAGCCCGAGCGCGGCCGGGTAAGCTTCGACCGAAAGAGCGACCCACGCCCCGACCCCGAACAGGAACCCCCCGACCGTGACCGCGTTCGCCCCCAGTCCGAGCCGGGCCAGGACCGTCCCGGCCCGGTCGAGGGACGGGTCGATGAGCTGACGGACCCGGGCGTCGAACACCGCTTCGCCTCCGTCCCGGACTGCCCGCGACCCCGCCGTCGCTCGGCCGGGTCGCTCCGGTTTGGGGGATATGGGGAAGGATCACACCGGCAGGGGTGTCGTATGTGTAGAGCCGGGCGTGTCCATCCGGGTGGCGTCGAGGGTCGGGCAGGTCGGCCACGGAGTCTGTCGGGATTGGGCGGACAAAAGCGAGCCCCCTTACCCTTACCGGATACAGGTTGCCCAGTCGCACCAGCTGCCCCAGCCACAGCCAGTGCCAAACTTGGAACGCCCTGGTCGAGGAGGCGGGATACACGGGCAGTGCCGGCCGCGGCGGTTCCTCGTATTCCCTGGCCCGTAACGGATCTCGGTAATCCCGGAAAGATGCGGGTGGGCGAAGGACGACCGCGGGTGTCGTGGCCGCGGGTGGTCTTGACGGCGCGGGCTGGCTGCGGAACAATGCCGCGGATCGACTATCTTACGCATGGACTGCTGTTCGGGTTATGCCGATAGCCCGGAATGGGGCGGTGTCGGCGGGATATCCGGGGTGGGGGCGAAGCCATGCGGCGGGGCGGGGCCGGACTGATCGCGGTCGTGCTGGCACTCGCCGGGTGCAAGGGTACGGACCCGAAGCCGGGCGATAAGAAAGACCCGGCCGGGCTCGCCGCCCGGACCAAGGGACAGGGCCCGGCGTGGCTCGACGAGTCGCTGGCGAAGTTGCCCGGGGCCGGGACCGGGGTGCCCAAGGCCGACTCGTGGGTCCACCCGAGCGACCCGAACTTCAACGTCGCCGCCGAGACCAGAGGACTGCTCGCCGGGAAGGTACTGGACCCGGAGGGGCGGGGGGCGAAGGGCGTGTTCATCCGGATCGAACCGGCCGACGCCTCGCCGAAGGACCGGGACGGGGCGCCGAAGGGGATCGTTACCGACTCGGCCGGGTATTTCATGGCCAAGGGCCTGCCGCCCGGCCGGGTGTATAACCTGATCGCCGAGGCAAAGATCGACGGTAAACCGCTCTCCGGGACCGTCCAGACCCGTCCGCCGCAGCCGAATATCACCATCGCCCTGCGGGACGATCTCGCC
Source organism: Gemmataceae bacterium (assembly GCA_028288765.1). Lineage (GTDB taxonomy): Bacteria > Planctomycetota > Planctomycetia > Gemmatales > Gemmataceae > Urbifossiella. Next base: position 23,736 of record JAQGHQ010000510.1, read on the forward strand.
CTACCCCCGGCCGGTCCGGGTGGTCCGGGCGGGGGGACCGGGGACGCCCTTCCCCCGGGTCTGCCTTCGGCGGGGGCCGGGCCGGCTACTTTCCCGCCCCCGCCCGGCGACTTGATCCCGCCGATGGGTCTGCCGCGGCCCGTCCCCACCCGGCCGTCCGACGGGAACTGGGGGCCGGACCCGGGCGCGCAGACGAGCCCCATCCCGGCGACGATTCCGTCGGCGTCCCCGCCCGCACCGACCAGCCCGATTCCGCCGCCGGTCACGACCCCGGCGGTCCGCCCGGAAAGTACTGCCGGCGGCTCGCCCCCGCCGTGGAAACCGCCGGCGGCGAGCGTGCCCGGCCCGCCGGTCCCGAGCCTCCCTCTCCCGCCGGCGGGATCGCCACTCCCGTCTGGGGTCCCACCGGCCGGGAAGCAGTCGTCGCGGCCCGTGGTGCGGCCGGGGGCGAACTTCACCCTGGTCGACTCCCTGGAGCGGCCGTGGGACTTCGCGACGAGCCGGTCCGGGTCGCTGGTACTGCTCGACTTCATGACCACGACGTGCGTTCCGTGCCGGCAGGTGATCCCGATCCTGGTCGATCTCCAGGGTCGGTACGCGGCCGACGGGCTCCAGCTGATCGGGGTCGTGTGCGACGACGCCCCTTTGCGCGACCGGACGGCGCTCGCCGCGAAGTACCAGCAGGACCACAACCTGAACTACGAGCTGTACACCGAGTCCGGCCCGGCGCCGGGCGCGGTGCAGGAGCGGTTCCAGGTCCCGAGTTACCCGCTGGCGGTGCTGCTAAACGGCGAGGGCACCGTGCTGTGGCGCGGCCACCCGGGCCAACCGGGCAACAAGGCCGCGCTCGAATCCGCGATCCGGCGGTACCTCGCGAAGTGATCCGCGGGCCAAAGCTCGACGACCGCCGCCGGTGTCGCAACAATCGTCGGATCCTCTGAGTTTCGCGATACCGGTCTCGAATTCCACTTCTGCCCGGATTTCTCCTTGTTCACCCCCGCCCGGCGTGTTAGATAATTACGTCCGCCGTGTCGGCGGTTCCGGTGTGAGGCGTTTCCTGATGACGATGGCGTTCGAGGTCCGGTTCGCACAAACCGCCCGTGTGGCGGTTGCGGTCGGTGCTATCGCCGTCGTCGCGGCTGCGGCCGCAGCCCCCACCTGACTCCGGACCCGACCAGCGTTCATCGAACCACCTGTCGGCCCCGGAGTCACCCTCCGGGGCTGTGTTGTTTTCCGGGCTGCCTGCCCCTCACCCCTACCCTGCTCCCCACCGGGAACGGGGAGGAAGAAGGTCGAAAGGGTTCCTCCGATGCCGTCGGCTCCCCTCCCGTTGTCGGGCAGGTCGCTCCGCACGACCGACTCCCCGATCTCGTACTTCATCCAGAAGGCGTTCGAAACCCCGGGGCTGATCTCGTTCGCCGCCGGCCTGGTGGACGAGCCCTCGCTCCCGGCCGCCGAGGTCGGGGCCGCCGTCGCCGCGTTGATGGCCGACCCCGCGACCGCCCGGGCCGCCCTCCAGTACGGCACCACCCGCGGGTACACCCCGCTGCGGGAGAAGGTGCTGGACCTCGTCTGCCGGGCGGACGGCGTCGCGCCCGGCGACGTCGGCCTGTCGGTCGACGACGTGATCCTCACCACCGGGTCCCAACAGCTCCTTTATCTGCTCGGTGAGGCCCTGTTCGACCCGGGCGACATCGTGATCACCGAGGCCCCGTCGTACTTCGTCTACCACAGCCTGCTGGTGAGCCAGGGGGCCCGGGTCCTGACCGTCCCGATGGACGACGGCGGAATGGACCTGGACGCCCTCGAGGCGCTCCTCGATCAGCTCGCCCGGACCGGCGAGATCGCCCGGGTGAAGCTCATCTACACCGTGGACTATTACCAGAACCCGACCGGGCTTACGCTCGCCGAGGCCCGCCGCCCCCAGCTGGTCGAACTCGCCCGCCGGCACAGTACCCGTCACCGCATCCTGATCCTCGAAGACGCCGCGTACCGCGAGCTCCGGTACTCCGGCGACGACATCACGAGCATCAAGCGGTTCGACGAGGGGAACGAGTTCGTGGTGTACACGAGTACGTTCTCGAAACCGTGCGCGCCGGGCCTTCGGACCGGGTATACCCTGATGCCGCGGGATCTCGTGGGCCCGGTACTGAACCTGAAGGGAAACCACGACTTCGGCTCGGCTGCCCTCGGCCAGCACGTCCTCGATCAGCTCATGAGTACCGGCACGTACCACCGACACGCCGAGAAGGTGCGGGGGGTGTACCGAGAGAAGTGTGGGCTGACCCTGAGGGCGCTGGAACAAGAGTTCGCCGACTTCCCGGGGGTCAAGTGGACGGTCCCGGCGGGCGGGCTGTACGTCTGGCTGACATTCCCCCCGCACGTCGACACCGGGCCGGGCGGGTCGCTCGTTCCGGCCGCCCTGGCGGCCGGGGTGCTGTACGTCCCCGGGGAGTTCGGGCACGTCCCGGACGAGACCGGGTGGGTGCCGCGGAACGAGGTCCGGATCTGCTTCGCGGTGGCGGACCCCGCCCAGATCCCGGAGGGCATCCGCCGGCTGCGGCAGGCGTGTCGCGGGTTGGAGCGGTCAACGGCCCGGGGCAAGATGACGGCCGGAGTATGACCGAGCCGAGGGTCGTCTTCTGTGGACCGCGGCCGTCTCGGCCGCTCTTGCTTCGTCTCATCCAGGAACCCGGTGACGGGTCCGTTTCAGGTCCCCCTTTCCCCTTGAGTGGAGAGGGAGGGGAATGGCCCGGGTGGCATGTCCACGGCTCGGGGACATGTGAAGGTCCGGATGCCGGATCCGGATCGGGTATTCGCCCGACCGAGCTCAATCATGTCCACCCAAAGCTGTGGACATGCCACCCAGACCAAGGTGACGGCCTCAGTGGGTTCGTGTATCAAACCGTCGACGCCGTTTCCTTCCGCCGGGCCTTGCACGAGTACATCTCCTGATCGGCCCGGGAGACGGCCGCGGGGAAGTTTGCGGCGGAGTCGAAGTCGGCCGTCCCCCAGGCGATGACCAGATCGACCGGCCCCGCGACGCCCGGCAAGCGGAGCCCGCGGAGGGCGGCGTCCGTCGAGCTGAGCCGGTTCGCCAGTTCGCTCGCCCGTCCGCCCTCCAGGATCACCATGAACTCATCCCCGCCCATCCGGAAAACCGGGTCGGTGATCCGGAAGCGGGCCCGTAAGGCCCGGGCGACGAGCTGAATCGCGGCGTCCCCGGCGGCGTGCCCGTGGGCGTCGTTCGTCCGCTTCAGGAAGTTCAAATCGACCATCCCCACGCTCCCGGCGAACGGGGTCCCGGCCCGGTCGGCGAGCAGCCCGTCGTACGCCCGGCGGTTGAGCAGCCCGGTCAGCGGGTCGGTCCGGGCGGCGGCGGCGAGCTGGTCGGACGCCTCGGCCAGTCGGCGGTTCGTCTCGGCGAGTTCCCGGTTCGCCGCCTCCAGCATCCGCCGGACGCCGTCTGTCCCCAGAACCACCATCCCGAATGCGAGCAGGGTTTCGACCAGCCCGTCGTACAGGGATGAGTAGTGCAGGTAATGCAGGTCGGTCTGCCGCTCCCGGACGGCGAGCCAGCCCATCACCCCGGCGTAGTGCCCGAACAGGAGGACGAGCCCCGCGAGCGCGACCTGGAGCAGCCGGAGCCCGATCATCGTCTGCCGGTTGTCCGGGCGGAGGCGGATGGTGGTCAGCCCGGCGAGCAGGCAGAACCCGGCGAACACTGCGGCGTGGAACGGGAACAGCACGTTGATGTGCGGGAGGTAGGCGGGGGCGACGAGCCCGAACACGACGGGGGGCACGAGGAGCAACCAGTCCGACCGATGGATCTCAGTGCCCCGGGCGAACGCCCGACACCCGGCCCAGAGGTAAAACCCGAACACGTACTCGCACACGCAGTACGCGGCGAGAGCCGGCCGGGTCAGCCAGGCGGCCGGGGTCGGGAAGAGCTGGCCGAGGAGGAACGCCAGGTTGAGAGAAACCAGGGCGACCGACAGCCCCGCCCACGCCACCGACCAGTAGTCGAGAAACCGACCCGGTACCCCGCGGGTGAGGAGCCGGAGGAGGAGGGCGATCAGCACCGTCCCGGCCGTCTGGAACGTGGTCGCGACCAGGCTCGCCTCTTTCAAGGCCGAGGGCTCGAACGAACCGTCCATCGCCATCGCCCCGCGCGGCCGGAACCGCCCCGATACCCGATTCTCGCTACGGTGACGATTAAATCTAGAACAGAATTAATCGGGTTCGGGGTGTACTTTTCAGTACCAGCGGACCGCCCGACGGGAACGGCCGATATGCCCGGCTGGCGGCACCCGTATTTTACCTCATTCCGCCCACCCGGGTGACAACTCACTCCTTCTTCTCCTTGAGCAGGTCGCGGATCTCGGTGAGGAGCTTCTCCGTCGGTGTCGGGTCCGGAGTCTTGGCCGCTTCCTCTTTCAGGAAGCTCCGGTGGAGTGTGTTCACCCCCTTGACTACAAGGAACATGCAGAACCCAATGATGACGAAGTTGATGACCGTCTGGAGGAAGGCGCCCCACTTCAGGTACGCTTCCCCGTGCAGTTGGACCGACTGACCGGAAATGTTGAACCCTCCGGTGAGGAGGCCGATGACCGGCATGAACAAGTCAGCGACGAGCGAGTCGACGATCTTCCCGAACGCCGCCCCGATGACCACGCCGACCGCGAGGTCCACGACATTGCCGCGGAGGATGAACTTCCTGAACTCCTCGACGAACGAGTTCATTCGCGTCTCCTGTACCTGGCCGAGAATACGGGGAGGAAGGGTTACCACCCCGCCGATCTCTTCCTGCCGACCGCCGAAATCCGGGCCGCGGCTCGGTGAAATCCCGCCCTACTTCTTCGGCGGAACGTCGACGGCCGGGAGGGGGAAGTCCGGATGCGGGGTGTGTTGGTCCTTCATCCGGCGTTCGAGCCGGGCGAGGACGTCCGGGTGCTCCGCCGCGACGTCCATCTTCTCCGCCGGGTCCTTCGACAGGTCGTACAGTTCCGTCCTCACCACCCCATTCGAGAGTCCCTGGCGGACCGCCTTCCAGTCCCCCTCGATCACCGCCTGCTGCCCGCCGTAACTCGGGAACTCCCAGTACAGGAACTCGTGCCGCACCTGCCCCGGCTCCCCGAGAAGGGTGGGCCGGAAGCTGACCCCGTCGAGCCCGGCGGGGGTCTTCGCCCCGACGACCTGGCCCAGGGTCGGGAGGACGTCCGGGAAGTAGAACCGGCCGTCGCAGGTGGTGCCGGGGGCGATCCGGCCGGGCCAGGAGATGACGAACGGGACGCGGACGCCGCCCTCGTACAGACTCCCCTTGAGCCCGCGGAGGTCGCCGGCGGACTTGAAGAACGTCGAATCGGCCCCCCCGACGTTGTGGGCCGGGCCGTTGTCGCTGGTGAAGACCACGAGCGTGTCCTTCTCCAGCCCGAGGGCCTTGATCTTGTCTACGATCCGGCCGACGCTCCGGTCCATCCGGGTGACCATCGCGGCGTACCCGGCGTGCGGGGCCGGGTGCGGGCGATACCCCTTCTTCCCGTCGTAAGCGGGGTCGTCGCCGAGCCGGCCCTTGTACTCGGCGAGCGAGTCGTCGGGCACCTGAACGGCGACGTGCGGGACGATGAACGGCAGGTACAGGAAGAACGGCCTCGTCTTGTTCTCGTCGAGGAATGCGAGGGCCTCTTTCTCGAACAGGTCTTGCGTGTAGCTGTCGCCGCCGGCCCCGTTATTCCCGGGCAGCTCGAACCGCTTGCCGTCCCGGTACAGGTGGGCCGGGTAGTGGGTGTGAGCGTGGCCCTGGCAGTTGTAGCCGTAGAAGTGGTCGAACCCGTGCTTGAGCGGGCTCCCGGTGGTGTCCCACATGCCGAGCCCCCACTTGCCCATCGCCCCGGTGGCGTACCCCTTCGTCTTGAGTACCTCGGCGACGGTCGTGTCGTCGGGCCGGATCGGCCACTGGCCCTCCTCGCCCTTCTTGAACTGGACGTTGTCCCGGACGGTGGTGTGTCCCATGTGCTTGCCGGTCATGAGCGCGCACCGGGACGGCGCGCAGACGGCGTTCCCGGCGTAGAACCGGGTGAACTTCATCCCCCCGTCCGCGAGCTTGTCCACGTTCGGCGTGCGGATCAGTTTCTGCCCGTAGCACCCGAGTTCCGCCGACCCGAGGTCGTCGGCGACGATCAGCACGACGTTCGGCGGCCGTGAGGGTTCGGCTGTCTGCCCGGCGGGTGGCAGCCCCAGCGCGAGGAGCAACCGAGTACCCGGGTCGCGATCCGGTGCGGGAGGCGAACCGGGCAATTCCCGGCACGATGCGGGCTGAAGCGCGGGAGGCGGATCATGGCAGCAACCCCGAAACGAGCGACGGTGAATTCGGGATGGAGGGGTGTCCCGACGACAGCCATCCCCGCCACCGGCCCCCCCTTGACAGGTCCGGTTCCCGACCCGGGCGTATTGTCGTCCGCTCCCGCGCCCCGGTCAAACCGGAACCCCCCAACCGCCGGAAGAGGGCGGGAGGACGTCGGAAACCCGCCGCACTGGTCCACTCCGAATTCCTTGAGGCCACGATCACCCCCCGTCGGCATGAAAGGTCGTCCCGGCGTCCCCGCAGGTAGGGTCGCTGGAGGTGGCGAGGCATACAACGAACGGTCAGACCGATTCAAGAGAGACCGACGGGGAAACCCATGCCTGCCGCCCGGGCGTTCTCGGACGTGACGTTGGTGAACGGCTCGACCGGCGACCCGGTGCTGTACCTGGACTACCCCGGGGCGGACAACGCCCTCCTCTTCGACGGCGGGGAGAACGCCGGCCTCACGGCCGCCCAGCTCGGCGACCTCGAAGCCGTGTTCGTCTCTCACCACCACGTCGACCATTTCATCGGCCTGGACCGGATCATCCGGGCGAACATGGACCGGGACAAGGTCCTCCACGTGTTCGGCCCGGTCAACACGATCCGCAAGGTTTACGACCGGATCACCGCCTACGAATACCCATTCTTCCCGTTCCAGAAGATTGTGGTCCGGGTGACCGAACTCCTCCCGGGCGCGGCGCGGACGGCGGTCCTTGAATGCACCAAGAAGTTCCCGGAGCCGGAGGTGGCTGAGCAGCCGTGGGCCGGGCCGGTGTGTTACGAGAACGCGGACCTGTGCGTCGAGGCCGTGCCAGCCGATCATACCGTCCCCTGTCTGGCGTACGCGCTCGCCGAGAAGACGGGATTTCACCCCGACCCCGAGAAGCTGGGGGCGGGCACGTTGCGGCCGGGGCGGTGGGTGGCGGAAGTGCTCCGGCTGCTCCGGGCCGGGGCCGACGCCGAGACTCGGCTGGAGATTGACGGCGGGAGCTTCACACTCGTCGCCCTCTCCGACCGGTACTTTGCCAAATCGCCCGGGGCGCGGGTGGCCTACGTGACCGACACGCTCTGGTCTGACGCGGCCCGCCCGGGTCTGACGAAACTCGCCCGCGGGGCGTGGCGGCTGTATTGCGACAGCTTCTACGCCGCGGCCGAGGCCAGGCAGGCGACGAAATACAAGCACATGCTCGCCCCGCAGGCCGGGGAGCTGGCCCGGGCGGCCCGGGTCGACCAGCTGGTGCTGATCCACTTCGCGACCCGGTACGCCGGCCAGTACCAGCAACTGGTCGATGAGGCCTCAGCCGTCTTCCCGCGGGTAACGGCGGAAATCCCCTGACACACGAACCTGCCGGGAGCGTCCCGTCTCGTTTGTGGCAAGGAGGCCGGCGCGACGCTTTCACGCCCGAGACCAGAAGAGGTGCCGCATGGCCGAGTCCGAGAACGAGCAGGCGGATCCGACCCCGGAGATCGCCCACGACCAGACCGAGCCCGGGCCCGCCGAATCCCGCCCCGAGATGCCGGCCCACGAAGCCCTCGCCCGCATCGCCGAGGGGAAGCCGGTGGAAGGGGTCCGGGTCCGCAAGCTGAGGCTCCGGGGCGAGTTCGGCGGCCCGGTCGTCTTCAAGAACTGCGTGCTCACCCAGCCGGAGTTCGGGGCGGCGGCGTTCAAGGACGACCTGACGCTCGTCGGGTGTACCCTGGACCGCCCGGTCTTCTCCCGGCCGGTCGTGATCGAGGGGAATTTCGGACTGAACGGCTGCACGGTGAACAAGGCGATGTTCTTCCAGCTCACGGTGAAGGGGAAGGTGTTCTTCTCCGGGGCCCGGTTCAAGGGCAAGTTGATGTTCGAGAAGTGCGACTTCCAGCAGAAGGTCAGCTGGTGGGAGGCGTCGATCGGGTGTTGGGCCGAGTTCAAGGGGTGTGGGTTCGCCCAGGAGGCGGACTTCCGGAGCATCCACTGCGATCAGGGGTTGATCTTCAGCGGGTGTACGTTCACGGGCGACTTTCTGCTCCGCGGGGCGATGGTGGCGAAGAAGGTCCAGGCCGACGGGTGTCGGTTCGAGGCGGTCCTGGACGTGTCTAAGGCGAAGCTTCACGACTTCGTCTACCTGGAGGGGATCGAGCAGGGGCCGGGGATGAGGTTCGCGTTCGCGAACGCGGTGGCCGAACGGCTGCTCGTCCGCCCGGACCAGGTCGAGGGCCGGCTGGCGAGTGAACTGGCCGGGCGGCACACCGAGGCGATGCACGAATACGGCCTGTTGAAGAAGTGCTACCAGGGATTGCACCGGTTCGAGGCCGAGGACTGGGCGTTCTACCGGTTCAAGGTGAGCCAGCGGCGGGCGGTCCCGTGCACCTGGGGCCGCCCGTTGTCGAAGGTCCGGCGGTTCTTTAACTGGCTGTTCCTGGACATCGGGTGCGGGTACGGGACGAACCCGGTCCGGGCGGTCCGGATGGCGGCGGTGATCATCCTCGGGTTCGCCGCCCTGTACGCGGTCGACGTCGACTCGTTCTACGCCGAGAAGGTGCCGTTCCCGGGCGAGCCCGCGACCGCCTGGCCGAACCGGGCGATGATCGGGCTGACCACGAGCGTGGCCGTGTTTACCTCGGGGATGGGAGCGATCCGCGAGGTCGCCAAGGGGTGGAT
>JAQGHQ010000515.1 GCA_028288765.1 Gemmataceae bacterium
GCGCTGGTCTCGGCGACGCTCGACGCGGCCGGCCGGCCCGACGGTCCGGTCGCCCAGGCGGCGGCCGCCCATGCGGCCGCGCTCGCCCGGGAGTCGATGGCCCGCCGGATCTGGTTCGCGATCGCCATCCTCCTCGCCATCGTCATGTCCGCGGCCGGGTTCCAGGCGCGGGCGGCGACCGCCGGGGCCATGGGCGGCCCGGCGGGTAGCTGTCACCCTGCTCCGCCCTGACCCACACCCGCCCACGGTTTTCACCCCCCCGGTCCGCCCGCGGACACGGCCGGGGCCACGCTGCGCACCACCCTCTCGAAAGGACCACTCAAATGCGACCCTTCCGTCTCACCACCGCCGCCCGCCTTCAGCTGGAGTTTCTCGAGGACCGTTCGGTCCCGGCCGGGGCGTTCCAGGCGATCAACCTGGTTTCCGACCAGCCCGGGGTTGCCCCGATCACCGACCCCCACCTGGTCAACGCCTGGGGCATCGGCCTCAGCCCGACCGCCGGGGCGTTCTGGGTCTCCTCCAACGGAAAGGACCTGAGTGCCCTCTACGCCGGTGACGTCAACGGGAGCGCGTTCACGAAGGTGGGGCTTGAGGTGACGATCCCCGCCGGCGCGCCGACCGGCCAGGTGTTCAACCCGACCACCGACTTTGTCGTCACGGCCGGGGGGGCGAGCCAACCGGCGGTGTTCATCTTCGCCTCCGAGAGCGGGTGGGTGACCGGGTGGAACCCGGGCGTCCCGCCGCCGCCCACGTCTACCGCCGCCCAGACCGGGTTCATCTCCGCCGACGGGGCGGTGTACAAGGGCGTCGCGCTGGGCAGCACCGGGGGCGCGAACTTCCTGTACCTGGCCGACTTCCACGGCGGCAAGATCGACGTCCTCGACAAGACCTTCACGCTCACCCACCTGGCCGGGTCGTTTACCGACCCGACCATCCCGGCCGGGTTCGCGCCGTTCAACGTCGCCGTCATCAACGGCAAGCTGTACGTGAGCTACGCGATGCAGAACGCGCAGAAACACGACGACGTGGCCGGCCCGGGGAACGGGTTCATCGACGTGTTCAACCTCGACGGCACCAACCCCCAACGGCTGGTGTCCAACGGCCAGCTGAACTCCCCGTGGGGGATGGTCCTCGCCCCGGCGAGCTTCGGGGGGTTCGGGGGCGATCTGCTGGTGGGCAACTTCGGGAACGGGTGGATCAACGCCTACGACCCGACCACCGGCGCGTTCCTCGGCACTATGACGGACGGGAGTGGGAAGCCGCTCGTGGAGGACGGGCTCTGGGGCATGATGTTCGGGAACGGGAAGACGGCCGGGGACGCGTCGACCCTGTACTTCGCGGCCGGCCCGGCCGGCGAGACGCACGGGTTGTTCGGCAAAATTATCCCCGGCGGACCGGGGCGGGCCGGGGACGGGCCGGGCCTGGGGCTGGTGGTGGCGTCCGGCCGGCCCGACGGGACGGCCCAGGTCTTCGCCCCGAATTCGTCCGGCAACTTGCAGCCGCAGGGCAGCCCGATCATGCCGTTCCCCGGGTTCACGGGCGAGGTGCGGGCGGCCGAGGCGGACGTGAACGGGGACGGGATCGCCGACACCATTCTGGTGACCGGCCCGGGGACCCCGGTCCGGTTCACGGTCATCAACGGCAAGGACGGGAGCGTGCTCGTCCCGTCGACCGACCCGTTCGGGGGGAACTTCACCGGCGGGGCGTTCGTGACCGCCGGGGACATCAGCGGGACCGGGATGGCCTCGTGGGCGATCACCCCGGACCAGGGGGGCGGCCCGCGGGTGGTCGTGTACGGCCTGGTGAACGGGACCGCCACGGTGCAGGCGAACTTCTTCGGGATCGACGACCCGAACTTCCGGGGCGGGGCCCGGGCGGCGCTGGGCGACGTGAACGGGGACGGGACCGAAGACCTGATTGTCGCGGCCGGGTTCGGCGGCGGCCCGCGGGTCGCCATCTTCGACGGGAAGACCCTGGGCGGCAGCCCGGCCCACCTGGTGAACGACTTCTTCGCGTTCCCGGGGTCGGACTCGGTCAACCTCCGGAACGGGGTGTTCGTGACGGCCGGGGACTTCTCCGGGACCGGGCACGCGGACCTGGCGTTCGGAGCCGGGCCGGGCGGCGGGCCGCGGGTCCTCATCATCTCCGGGGCGATGGTTAGCCAGGGCCAGGCGGCCCAGGCCGAGGCCGCCCCGATCGCCAACTTCTTCGCGTTCAACAGCACCAACCGGGGCGGCGTCCGGGTGGCCGCGAAGGGGGTGACCGGCGGTGCGACCCGCGACCTGGTCGTGGGGAGCGGGCCCGGGCTGCCCCCGACCCTCACCCTGTTCCCGGGCAGCGGCCTGTCGGGCGGCAGCCCGGCCGGATTTTCGCTCACCCCGTTCCCCGACGCGACCGAGCCGGACGGGGTGTTCGTCGGCTAACGGCCGAAGAGGCCGAAGAGGAACGAACCACAGAGTCACAGACCCGGCTCGGGAGCCGCGGAGCGGCGCCGGCCGGTAGCCCGGGGTGAAACCCCGGGCGGCCGGGGCAGCTCTCCGGGAGCCGGGCCAACGGGCGGCGCGGTTCCCGGAGAACCGCGGAAGGACCGGGGGCGTGTCCGCCCGCCCGGGGTTTCACCCCGGGCTACCGGCACCCGCCCCGCCGGGGCGAAAACCAACGCCCCTTCCCGGCTCGGATGACCCCCGCGCGGGCCTTGAAAACCGTGGTTCGTTCCTCGTGGTCTGTGGTTCGTTCTCTTTCGTGTGATCGGGAGTGTTCACATGACGTCGCGCAAGGATGTGCGGCCGGCCGGAGTCCCACGTCGGGTCGCGGTCGGTCTGTTCGCGGCTCTCGCGGCCCTGAGCTGGGGGGTGGGTACCGTCCGCGGCCAACAACCCGGTGCGGTCTTGCCCCCACTTCCGCCCGCCGTGTCGGACGGGGCGGGCCCAACAAATCCCGCCCCTCCTCCTACTCCTCCCGGCCCGCAGGCCGGCGGAGACAAAAAGTCGGCCGCCCCGGACAAGGCGGCGCCCGATCCGGCGGCCCAGGCCCGGTCGGCCGCGGGGCAGGCCGCGTTCCAGTCGAAGTGTACCACCTGCCACGACGCGGACCGGTCGCTGAGTAAGACCAAGTCCCTCCCGGACTGGCAGGCCACGGTCCGGCGGATGGCGGCCAAGCCCGGGGCCGACATCGGGTCGGGCGAGGGCAACGACATCGCCGCCTACCTGGCCGGCCGCGGGTCGGCCGGCCAGGTGGGCAAGGACGACAAGGGCGGGGCAGGGGGATCGGGTAAGGGCGATGGCGGGAGCGACCCGCCGTCGTTCTCCGTGTTCGCGACGATCTCGCCCCTCTGGCGGGGCGGGTCGTCCGAGATCCAGAACCCCGGGTTCTTCCCGGAAGCGTTCATCGGGGGGAGCTGGCAGGGGAAGGGGGCGCTCAGCGCCCGGGCGACGGTCTGTACGAGCTGTCACGGGCACGGGGAGCCGGGGTTCGTGAACCGGATCGACCTCCTGGAGGCGGTGGTCCGGTTCGACATCGCGGACTACCTCGGGCCCGACGTCTGCCGGGGGATGCGGGCCGCGGCCGAGGCCGGGCGGTTCATCGTCCCGTTCGGGGCGTTCTCCGCCCAGGTCAACCCGGGCGTGTACCGGACGGTGTCGAAGCCGTTAATCTTCAACATGGGCCAGCGGGCCCGGTTCGGGGACGTCGGGGACACGGTCCTCCCCATGCCCTTCGCCCACGAGGGCGTCCTGCTCAGCCTGGCCGCCCCGCTCCTGGACCTGGGGGCGCCGGGCAAGCTGACCGGAACGCTCGACCTGTACGGGATCAACGGGCTCTCGGGCGGGGCCGACGGGATCGACTTCGACCGCAGCCGGGACCTGCTGAGCAACAACGGCGTGCCCGGGTGGGGCGGGCGGGCGACCGTCGGCACCCCGTTCCTGCGGGCCGGGGCGTCGATCACAGGCGGGCAGTTCAACGACCTCCCGGCGCCGGGCCCGTCCTTCGATCCGATGCGGTACCTGATCTACGGGTTCGACGTGACCGCCCGGTACAAGGACCTGATCCGGGTCCAGGCCGAGTACGCCCGGCGGGACAACGACCGGTTCGATACCGGCTCGGGGCTGATGGTGCGGGAGTCCGTCCGGGGGGTGTACGTGGAAGGGGAGGTCAGGTTCAAGGAAGGGTCGCCGGTGAGCTTCCTGGCCCGGTACGACTGGATGGACCGGACGAGCCCGCTCCCGATCCCGGGGGGGACGTTGCCGACGGGCAGTTTCGACATCCGGCGGTGGACGCTCGGGGTGAACGTCGCCCTGTTGGGGCGAAGCCTGTTGATGCTCGACTACGAGCGGTGGCTGTTCCAGGCCGGGCTGGACCCGGTGACCGTCTGGGGGGCGAGGTACGCCGTGACATTCTGAGCGGCGGGGGGTCGGGGCGGGCGCGGGCCCAAGGGAAGTGCTGGGTCCCGCCCGTCTCGCCCCCCGGGGGCTGATCGTGCCGGTCTATCCCGGGCAAGTAGTCCGGCTGTTTCGGTTGGGCTTCGTCCGCACGCTCGACCAGACGGTCGAGGCCGGGGCACCTCGTCAACGGCGGCAGCGGGCAGAACGTACCCGGCTAATGACCTCGCGGCTGGGGTCGATCCTGGGCATCACCGTCGTCAGACTGACCCTCCAGAGTCACCGGAGAGTCAAGGCGGAAAAGAAGTGGGGCACGGGATTCGGCCGGGGACTCGCATACCCGGCTACTCCCGTGCCCGTGATGGAGGGGCATTCAAACTCGTTCCGGAACCGGGACTCGCAACCGGCTCCGTCGAACTGAATAAGCAAGACTGATGCCACTCGTTCGGCCGCGGTCGGTACCTCCCCTTCGTCGGCAGGAAAACCCCTTCGCGGCAAGGCTTTTCCCGGGCATCGCACCGACCCGCCGTGTACCCCGTGCCCGACGCGCCCCAGTAGGCTGGATGGTCCGTGTGCGGTCCCGGTACAGCGGCCTGTACGATTCTGCCGGAGGAGCCTCGTGCCGCATCAGGCCCGCGCAGTCCACTCTGACATCAGCTGCCGTCACTTCGTCCGCAATCGGTAGCACGCGGCTTCCTGGCCGTTCCGCACGAAGAGCATCCCGTGGGCGATCACGGGATGGTTCCACGTTTTCCCCTTGAGAGCGGGGAACTTCGCCAGTTCGTTGTGTCCGGCCGGGTTCGCCTCCACGAGCGCGATGCTCCCGTCGACCGCCTGGACGATCAGTAGCCCTTGCGAGGATAGGAGTAGAACCTGTCCGTGGCCGTACTGCCCCTCTTTCCACACCTCTGCGCCGGTGCCCAGGTCGACGCAGCAGAACCGGGAGTCGTCGAACCCGTACAGGTGTCCCTCGTGGACCACGCCGTCGTTGAAGTACGGCTTGATCGCCCGGGTGGTCCACGCCGTCCGGACGTCCCATCCGGCCTCGGTCCTGGTCACCCGCAGCCGCCGGGTGCCCTGCGCGCTCCCGACCCCGGTCCCGAACACCAGCTCGGTGTCGCTCAACACGGCCGGCTGGACCACCCGGTTTACGCCCTTGACGTGCACGACGTGTTCCCAGAGCAGCTGGCCGTCGGCCGGGCGGAACGACTCCACGCCGTAGTCACTCACCATCAACACCTGCGGAACCCCGCCGAGGGTCGCCCGCTGGGCCGAGCTGTAACTGTGGGCGGCCTTGCCGGCGGCCCACGCGACCTGGCCCGTGTCCATCTTGTAGGCGACCGTTCCTTTCCCGCCCGGCCCCCCGGCGTACACGATTACCAGGCCCTCGGTCACGAGTGGGGAGCTGGCGAAGCCCCATTGCGGCACGACCCCGCCGACGTCGGCTGTCAGGTCAGCCGTCCAGTGCGGGCGGCCGGTCGCGGCGTCCAGGCAGATCAGCTTCCCGGTCGCCCCCTGGGCGTACACCCGGCCGTCGTGGATGGTCGGCGTCGCCCGCGGCCCGGCCCCGCCGATCGCTTCCTCGAACCGGGCCGGTTCGCGGTGTTCCCAGACCTCCCGCCCGGTGTCGGCCGCGTAGCAGACCACGGTCTCGTCCTTGCCGCGCTGCTCCTGGGTGAACAGCCGGCCGTCCGCGACCGCGAACGACCCCCACCCGGGGCCGACCCGGTGCTCCCAGACCAGTTCCGGCGGGTGGGCGGCCCAGTCGGTGTCGATGACGACGCCGGGCACCCGGCTGTCCCGGTCCGGGCCGCGAAACCCGGGCCAGTCCCCCTGTCCGACGACGACCGGGCGGGCATCTGCGGCGGGCGTCGCGGAGGCCGGTCGCTCGGCCACGAATATCTCCTCGCTCGTCTTCTGCCACCGCCACCGGAAGGCTGGCACCAGATCGGCGTCGGCCCCGTCGAACCGGGTCAGGCCGACCACCGCCCACCCGCCCAACAGGACGGCGACGAGACCGCCCCGCCGGTCCCCGGGAGAGAGCCCGGCGGTGAGGGCTGCGGCGATCACCCAGACTGCGGCGACCAGCGGCAGGGCGTACACGGGCACCGCCATCAAGGTCGTGGGGAACAGGGTGAGGGTCAGGCCGACGGCGGGAACCAGGAGCAGGACGGGGAACAGCCAGCGGTCCCGGCCACGGACCCGGGCGGCGAACACCCACCACCCGACAACGGCCAGGGTGCCGAGGATCGGGGCGGCAAAGAAGGCCGCGAAGTGGACCATCGTCCGGGGCAGGAGCAAGCCTGGGACGATCATCAGCGGGGGGATGGCGGCGATGATGATAAGCCCCGGCCAGACCCGGAGGGGCCGCCAGGCGGGCTCGGTCGCGTCGGTCGGTTCGGATCGGTCGGTCTCGGGAATCGGGGCACTCATCGGCCAGCCTCCCACAGGTTGAAGGGTGGAAAACCCGTCGTCGATATCTTATCTCGGCGGCGCCCCGGGCCGATCGTTCACCCCGAATCCGGGAAGCCGGAGGCCGGTCCCGAGAGCCCCACGGCACTGTGTTCGGTCCGCGGGGGCCGGCGCGTCTGTCCCACAAGATGCACAGAATCCCCACTGAGACGGAGAGCCGACGAGCTGCCCGCGACGACCGGATTCACCCATGTCAATCGACCCGGCATTCGGCGAGATGGAGACCGGGGCGGTGAGTTCCCGTTGGGTGCGGCCGACCCCCCCCAACTCTTCCCCGCCCCACAATCCACCTCTTTCGGTACATCCAATCGGACCGATTCAACAGGATATCTTTGCCCGAGTTGACAACTTGACCGTTGTCTCCAACGGCTTCGAGTGAGAGAACAACTTGATGGATGACCTGACCACCACGGACGGCTCCCGAACACCCCCTATCGGAGACCCTCACGTGCCGACCAACTCCATCACATCCACCGTGCGGGAAATCCTGACCTCGGACCCCTCCCTATCCGCCGACGAGGTCATCAAGCGGGCCAAGGCCCGCGGCCTGGACGCCCCCGTGCCGTCCATCCGGAACGTGGTCCACAACATCCGGAGCGACATCAAGAAGAAGAAGAAGGCGAAGGCCGCCCCCGCGGCGGCCCGTGAGATCCCCAAGCCGAAACCCCCTGCCGCCGCGCCCAAGTCCTCGGCCGCCACGCCCAAGCCCTCGACCGCCACGCCGTTGGTACCCAACCTGGCCGACTTGCTCGCGAACGTGGCCCTGGTGAACCGAGTGGTCGGGCTGTGCGGCGGGCCGGAGAACGCCCGTCAGGCGGCCGAAGCCGTCCGGACGAGTGGCGGGGTCGATGCCTTCCTCCAGCACGTCGATCTCATCGCCGGCATCCGCGGTCCCACGACCGCGTGAATTGATCGTCGTACCTCCTGGTGGAGATCGCCGGAAGCCGTAGCGGAGTGACGGACGTCTATCAGGCCAACGGGACCAGCTGGGTCGGCACCGGTGCGGCATTTGGTGAGCGCCGCGGCCCGGTCCTCAACTGTTGGGCACCCCTGGGCGCGGACGCCCGGGGCTGGGTCAGCCCGCCCCGGTCGGCGGGCTCTCCTCCCCCGTGCCAGCCCGCCCCGCCAGGGCCAACGCCAGCGGGCACCCGCGGGGCGGGGGCGGGTCGCCGCGGCGGTAACTAGCGAGCAGGTCTTTCGACCGGCGGGCGAGCTCCCGCCGGACCTCACGCCGCTTCCCCCGGACTCTCGGGATGGCCATCGAGTCGTAGGCCGTGGTCTGGTGGCGTAGCCAGGCAATGACGGCCGCCGCCGCTCGTTCGCCGACCGGGATGCGCTGCGTACGGGCCACGGTCCCGCTCCCGACCGGGGTTGCGTGTGCGGCAACCGCGCGGGCCAGCCGGTCGGCGAGGTCGGCGTACGTGGGGTGGAAGGCGAGGTAAGCCAGAACGGCCTGGTGGAACTCGCCCACGTAGTCGGCCTGGGCCGCTTCCCGCCGTCTGGCATCGGCCGCCCGCCGCCTGGTGTACCCTTCAGATGTCCGCTCGATAGCCAGCTCGGCCTCGACCCGCTCGACCGTGGCCGCGGGCGCCCAGACCCCGCGCGAGAAGGTCCGGCGACCCTTCTTCTCCTGCACCGTCCACGACGGCCCGGCGGCCTTTACCCGGCGGGTCAGCCCCGGGTCGCCGGGCGGGACCAGGCACCAGTCCGCGGGGACGCGCAGGATCGTCCCGTCGGGGGTGCGGACGGAGCGAGGGTCGGGGCCGGGGGTGGCGACGAGCGAGGAGGCGGTCATCGGGTCCGGGCTCACGGGGGCGGGGTCGACCGATATCCGATCGCATCCTACCGACTCGGGCCTGACGAACCCCCGGTCCGCGAGGGGCTTCCCGGACGTCGACGGACCAGACTGCCGGCACGACTACTACGACCGCGACCGGCGTCCCGAGTCGGGGTCGTGAAGAGACCGGCGGGGATGGCGCGGCCGGTCCGGCGGCTCCGGGTGCGGGGCATGACTCCGGGGGAGGACGCCTGTCCCGGGTGCGGCGGCGGCGTGTCCCGGAGGAGCCGGTGGTCCCGAATTGCCCTGCCTCTCTCCCCGATCCACATTGACTCGGCCGCCGCATCAGCCTATAAGCCGGCGTCTCCCCGGTCCGCCGGGGCCGGAGGAACCCATGCTCGGGACTCAACCCCTGCCTCCCGCGCTCCGGCCGGGGCCTGCCTGCCCGCCCCAGGCCCCCCGGCCGGCCCGGCGGTGTACGGTCACCCTCCTCGTGCCCGTCTTGAACGAGATCGTCGGGATGAAGGCGGTCATGCCGCTCGTCCGGCGGGAGTGGGTCGACCAGATCCTCGTCCTCGACGGCCGCTCGACGGACGGGACCGCCGAGTGGGCCCGGGAGAACGGGTACGAAGTCCACGTCCAGACCCGGCCCGGTATCCGCCAGGGGTACATGGAGGTCTTGCCGCACGTCCGCGGCGACGTGCTCGTCACCTTCAGCCCGGACGGGAACAGCGTCCCGGAGGTCTTACCCCAGCTCGTCGCCAAGATCGACGAGGGGTACGACATGGTGATCGCGTCCCGGTACAAGCCGCCGGCCAGGAGCGCGGACGACGACCTCGTGACCGCGTTCGGGAACTGGCTGTTCACCCGGACGGTCAACCTCCTGCACGGCGGCCGGTACACGGACGCGATGGTCATCTACCGGGCCTACCGGACCAACCTCATCCGGGACCTGGAACTCGACCAGGACCGGTGGTACTGGACGCCGGAAACGCTGTTCCGGTGCCGCCTCAGCTGGGAGCCGTTGCTGTCGGCGCGGGCCGCCCGGCGGAACCTGAAAGTGGCCGAGATCCCCGGCGACGAGCCCCCGCGGGTCGGCGGGGAGCGGAAGCTCCAGGTGCTCCGGTGGGGGGCGTCATACTACTTCCAGTTCCTCCGCGATTGGGTCCTGTGGCGGTAAGTGGGGCGGGAGGAATCTCCCGGGAGTCGAGCATCCGGCCTGCGCCGGGAGGGGATCATGACGGCGACGGTGCGGCGGCCGCGGGTGGTGGCCGATCTGGTCTTCTCGGCCGTCCTCGTCGTCCTGGTCGCCGCGGCGTACTCCCCGTCCCTCCGCCACGCCCACCGGGCCGACCAGTGGTGTTACCTGGTCGACACCATGCACTGCCGGACCGTCCCGGACCTCCTCGCGGAGTCGTACTCCTACAACCGGACGCGGACGATCGGGCGGGGCGACACGGACCTGTTCCGGCCGATCCTGTTCGTCCTGCTCGCGGCGGAGAAGGAACTGTTCGGGGGCGACCTCCGCCCCCCGCAGGCGGTCGGGATCGCGCTGCACTGTGGGATCTGTCTGCTGCTCCTGGCCCTGCTCCGCGGGATCGAGGCGGCCGGCCCCCGCCGGCCGGCGGCCGCCGGCCCGCCCCTGGCCGCCGCCGACCTGCTCCCGCAGGGCGTCGTGGCCTTCTTCGCCCTGAACCCGTGCGTCCAGGAGCTGGTCATCTGGGCCCACCTGCACGGGTACTTGCTGTTCCTGGTCTTCTTGCTCGGGTCGATGATCCTCCTCCTCCGCCACGCGGCGGGGGCGGCGGCCGGGAGCTGGACGAGTTCGTCCCTGTGGGGGGCCTGGGGGCTCGCCCTGCTGTCCGCGTTCACGTACGAGCTGGGCCAGGTGTACGCGGTGTTGGCCGGGCTCTTCACCGCCGCGGCGATCACGCCCAGAGTCGGGGCCCGGCGCGGGCTCGCGGCGGCCGCCGGGTTCGCTTCCATCGTGATCGTCTACCAGGCCGCCAACGGCGTCGACCGCCGGCTGCACGACGGCCGGTACACCCCGGACGGGAACGCGGCCCTCGTGAGAGAGCGGGCGTTCACCCCGGACACGCCGACGCACGCCGCGCGGTTCGTCGCGTACACCGCGGCCCAGCCATTCTTCCCGTCGGTGCTCCAGTCCCATTTCGGGACCGAACGCCTCCTCATCCCCGAATCCCTCTGGGCCGGGCACGGGTGCCGGGTCTTCTCCCCGACGCTGGTCGTCTCGTACGGCGTGGTGGGGGTCGTCGGGGTGATGGGGCTGGCGGGCCTGCGCCGGCTCGCCCGCCCCGGCGAACGGTTGCCCCGGCTGACCTTCGCCCTCGCGGCCGGCCTGTACGGGGCGTACGCCGCGGTCACCGTGCTCGGCCGGATGAACCTGCGGCCCGGCACGTACGCCCTGGCCGGGAACAGCTATTACGCCTACCCGGGTCTGCTGTTCGCGCTCGTGGCCCTCTCCGCCGCGTGGGCCGCCGCGGGCCGGGGCGGCCTCCCGACCGGGGGGCTGCGGACCGGCCTGCTGGCCGGGCTGGTCGCGCTGGCCGGGCTCGGGGCCGAGCAGGTGCGGCGGGTGAACGAGGAGGTCGCCCGGGCCCTCCGCCCGTTCACCCGGCCGCTGGAAGCGGTCCAGAATTTCGTCGCGAGTCACCGGGACGAACCCGGGTTCGGCTTCGCGATCGACGACCAGGCGTCCGACCCGATTCCCGTGGTGTACGGGGTCCCGGTCACGCGGGTCCTGTTCGCCCGGTGGACGGATTCGCCCGGGCCGAAGTACCGGGTGGTCGTGCAGGACGGTAAACTCCAGGCCGAACGCGGGGAGTGATCTTCACCCGGTCTTTGCGTTTTTTCGACCCTTCTCGGTCGCCGCGCCACCTTCTCCCCGGTGCTCCCCGCTCCCCTCGTTCCCGCGTGCATGGCGCAGGGACATGGGTGACCCGTCATCCGGGATAATCGGCCCTCGAAAGGAGGGCCGATCATGCCCTGGAGCGCACCACCCGTGTCCGAACTCCGTACTGCCCTGGTTCGTGGGGGCAGCGACGTCTTATTGCGAACCCCCACCCGCGACGGCCGGCTGGCTGGGCCCCGGGGTACTCGGCTGGACCTGATGGAGCACCAGGCTTCCGTTCCTCAGAGCCGTGCAGAGCGGACAGTTGCAGCCCGGGAGGGGCTGAAGCGCCTGCGGGGCCGCCGCCGACTGGGTGGCGGGGGTCGCGATCTGATCGGCCGGGGTCGCGAGTAGCGCCGCGTGGGCCGTGACGGGCGGCGACGTGTACCCGAAGTTCAGTCCGGCCACGGTCTGGCCCTGGAAGTTCACGTCGTAGCCGAACGAGTTCATCTGCCGCCCGTCGGTCGGCTGGACCGGGCGGTTGTTCGGCAGGAACCCGTCCTGGTCCGCGATGCTCTCGTACTCCGCCAGCTGCGCGGCGTCGAGGGTGATCGGGGTCGAGAACACCAGCCAGTTGACCACCTGGGACAGCGGCGGGGTGGTCAGCGATCCCTGGTAGAACCACCCCCGCATACTGGCCGGGAGCAGGGAGGCGAGATCGATCGGGGTGGTCGTGGTCGTACTCACCGGGGTCGCCCGGGCGTTCGCGGAGATGATCGTCTGTGCGGCCGCGAGGATCGGATCCAGGGCGGCGTTGTGGGTCCCGACCTGGAGGAACACGGCCAGCACTGTTTCCGCTCCGCTCGCGCTCACGTTCACGTTCACGAAGTGCTCCTCCATCGGGAACGACTGCCCGTTGACCGTGTTCTCCGACGGGTCGTGGTAGTGGAAGTTCGACAGGTTGTACGTCGTCCCGGCCAGGGTGATCGTGTCGGCCGGGGAGAGCTTGTTCACCTGGATCTGGTACCCGTTGTTCAGGACCGTCGCCTGGGTGGTCGGTGAATAGTTGATGGTCAGGTACTGGCTCAGGTCGACGGTCGGCCCGGTGATGTTGATCGGGGACTCGAACGGGGCATTCCCTTCCGGCGCGATCGTCGACCACCCGGCCGGCCCGACCGGGCCGTTCGCGGGGTTCGTGTTGGTGCTCGTGTAGTTCCACGAGGTGGGGCCCGCCCCGGGGGCGTACGCCCCGGTCGGGGCCGTGGTCGAGAACGTCGGGGTCGTCTGGGTGGTCCCGGCCGGGCTGGTGGCATTGACCACGTACGGGGCCTTCCACCGGGCGTCGAAGGAGTAGTTCCCGGCCGCGTCCGTGGTGGCCGTCTGGATCGCGCCCCCGGCCGCGCCGAACAGCCGGATGGTGACCCCGGCGAGCGGGCCGCCGGGGCCGGTCGCCTGGCCCTGGAGCGACCCGAGAATCCCGGTCGCCCCGACGAACGCCCCGCCCCGGAAGGTCGGATCGGCCGCCAGGATCTCGCCGGCCAGGGTGTTGTTGCTCTGGGCGTTGAAGATGCGGACGTCCGCCCCGCCGCCGGGCCCGGGGGCAGTCAGGATGTTCCCGACCCCGTCGTCCCCGGCCACCTGGACCCCGCCGGTGAACGTCGGGGCGTACGCGAAGAAGCTGTCGAGCAGGGTCGTGGTGGCCCCGCTGAAGGCGGCCACCGCCGGCCCGCCGCCGGCCCCGGCCCCGGTGATCACGTCCGGGATCCCGTCCCCGTTCACGTCCCCGGCCGCGACCGTCACCCCGCCGGTGAACGTCGGGGCGTAGGCGAAGAAGCTCTCGACCAGGCTCCCGGTTTTCCCGTCGAACACCTTGACCTCCGGCCCCCCGCCCGGCCCGGCCCCGGTGATGATGTCCGCGACCCCGTCCCCGGTCAGGTCCGCCGCGGCCTCCCGGACCCCGCCCCGGAAGTCCGCCCCGTACGCCAGGAAGTCCTTGACCAGGGCCCCGGTCTTCCCGTCGAACACCTTGACCTCCGGCCCGCCCCCGGTGTCCGCCCCGGTGATGATGTCGTCGGTCCCGTCCCCGGTCACGTCCGCGACCGCCACATTCACCCCGCCGGTGAACGACGCCCCGTAGGCGAAGAAGCTGCGGAGCAGCTGGCCGGTGGTCCCGTCGAACACCTCGACGGCCGGCCCGCCGCCCGGGCCGGGGGCCGTGACCACGTCCTGGTACCCGGTCCCGGTCAGGTCGCCGGTCGCCACCCGCACCCCGCCCGTAAACGTCGGCCCGTACGCCGGGATGGTCCGGAGGAGCTGGCCGGTGGCCTGGGCGTAGACGGTGACCTGGGGCGGGCCCCCGGCCCCGGCCCCGACGGCCACGACCGAGACCGCCGGGACGTCCCGGAATTCGAGCTGCTCGACGTCCAGCCGCCGGCGGCGGCGGCCGGGGGCCCGGGGGCCGGGGTGGCGCCCGAGCCACGAAAACATCGACACCCTCATCTGTCGCTCTCCAGGTAAGACAGGGATCCGGTGCGGGCGAGCGGCGGAGAGAATTACCGACGCGTCGTAGATAAATTTACATTAAAGTTATTTAATCAAATTAGTGATATTACAATTGTTCTTGCTAGTTAGAGTTAATGCTGGGGCGCACCCGCCCCGCCGGGGCGGCTAGCCCTCGGTAGCACGCCTCGTACCAACACCGGACCGGAACCGGGGCCCGGCCCGAATTGCCCGGCAGAACCGAACCGCGGTGGCGAAACTTTGTGAGGTGACGGGCGGGTGTGGAACGGGAGACGGGACCAGTGGGGTGGGTAGGGGGCGGCCACGGTGGTTGGGACATGACCAGCCGGCCGGCCTCCCGAGACGGCGGCGGGCAGAGGGCTGCACCGGCCTGAGAAGGGATTTGCGCCGCCGACCCGCCGCGATCGTCATCGCCGGCCCGTCGGCCGGCGGTGACGGGGCGATCCCAGGGCGGCCGGGCGGCCCCCGGGGGTGTTCCGGAATGACGGAGCGCCACAAAAAGGCACGAAACGACACGAAAATTAGAGATTGATCTTCTAAATTTTTGTGTTTCTGTGTGCCTCTTTGTGGTTACGGTCTTGGTCGGGTTGCGGATCCGCACGGTTGCAGCCCGATCGTTCCCGGCGTAATCTGGGGGTCCGTCTCATTCCCCGGAGTCCCTCCATGTCCTCTCCCCTCCACCGCCGCGAGTTCCTGGCCGCCGGGTCGGCCGCCTTACTTGCCGGCGCGGTCACCGAAACGGCCCGCGGGTTCGCCGCCAACGACACCCTCCAGGTCGGGTGCATCGGGACCGGCGGCCGGTGCCGCGGCCTGATGAAGTCGCTCGCCCTCGTCCCGAACGTGCGGATCACCGCCGTGTGCGACGTGTGGGACGTCAGCCTCGAGGAAGGCCGGAAGCTCGCCGACCCGAAGGCGTTCGCCGCCAAACAGTACGAGGAGCTGCTGGCCCGCAAGGACGTGGACGCGGTCCTGATCGGGTCCCCGGACCACTGGCACGTCCCGCTCACCGTCGCCGCCTGCCAGGCCGGGAAGGACGTGTACGTCGAGAAGCCGCTGACCCACGACCTGTCCGAGGGCCGGGCGGTCGTCGACGCCCAGACCGCGCACAAGCGGGTCGTCCAGGTCGGCACCCAGCAGCGGAGCATGACCCACATCCAGAAGGCGTACGAGGTGCTCAAGGCGGGGACGGTCGGGCGGGTCCACAAGGTCCACCTGACGTGGAACCGGAACGCCGCCCGGGCCCAGCGGTTCAAGGACGGGATCGACCCGAAAACCGTGGACTGGAAGCGGTTCCTCGGGACCGCGAAGGACCAGCCGTTCGACCCGTACCGGTTCCGCCAGTGGCGCTGGTTCTGGGACTTCGGCGGGGGCATCTTCACCGACCTGATGGTCCACTGGATCGACGTGGTCCACTGGTTCCTCGACCTCGACCACCCGCTCACCGCGGCCAGCGTCGGCGACTTCTACTCGGCCAAGGACGTGTGGGAGACCCCGGACACGGTGCAGACGCTCCTGCGGTACCCGGACAAGGACGTGCAGGTGTACTTCGAGGGGACGTTCAGCAACAACCGGAACGGGGCGATGGTCGAGTTCATGGGGACGGAGGGGACGCTGTACGTCGACCGCGGGCGGTACGAGTTCATCCCGGACCGCGGGAAGAAGGGGCAGCCGGGCGAGTTGGTACTCGGCACCGGCCAGAAGGGGCTCGACTTCTACGACAAGCCCGACGGGGAGCTGTTGCACCTGACGAACTGGGTCGAGTGCGTCCGGGCGCGGAAGAAGCCGAACGCCCCGGCCGAGGCGGGGGTGAGCAGCGCCGGCGCCGCCCACCTCGCGAACCAGTCGCTCCGGACCGGCCAGGTCGCGGTGTGGAAGAGCTGAGCTCGGTCTCCCCGCGGCCGTCACCAGCCCTCTTCGGCCGGCGGCGGGCGGTACGCCCCGGACTTGAGCTCGCGGGTGTACCGGTTCAGCTGGACCCAGTACACGATCCAGTAAATGAACGCGATCAGGTAGACGAGGACCAGAGGGAAGAGGACAGCAGCAGCCCGGCCGGCGGTGGACACCAGTTCGAGGAAGGAGCCGACCGTGAGCAGGACGACGACCGTCAGCCCGGCCGGCCGGCCGTAGCCCTCCCGCGGCCCGTCCATCCCCCGGGACAGGTACTCGTTCCGGATCGACTCGGCTACCCGCTCGACGGTCACCGCGGCCCACACCAGGTTGAACACCGGGATCAGGTTGAGCCAGACCCCGCCCGGCTCCATCCGCCGGTTCTCGGGGTCGACCCGGCGGAGGACGCGGGCCACCGCCGAGAGGAACGAGATGGTCAAGTATAGGCCGGCGACCAGGACGACGGCGACGCACACCATCGGCAGCAGGACATCGAAGAAGTCTCTCCAGCGGCCGAACATGGGGAGACCCGTGGGGCGGGGGGCTGGGGGTAACGACCGCCGGGGGCGGCCTCATCTCTTGGCGCCGGGTGTCGAATCCCCGGTCCGGGTGAGTGTGTCGGGTTTGTGGCACCGGTCTGGAGGCCGGTGCCACA
>JAQGHQ010000528.1 GCA_028288765.1 Gemmataceae bacterium
CGGCCGCATGGAGGTCACCTCGCTCGACGGCAGACAGGATGAGAGTAACCTCGCTCATTTCACGGAGTATACCCGAGGCCGCTCGGACCAGCAACAAAGCCACCGGGTTGGCACAGGGTGTCGCCGCCTTGGGCCAACAGAGCGGGAAATGACATGCCCCGGCTTCCTGCGACAGGCGACGGAAAGCGGAATATGCGATGTCTTTCTAATGAACGCACTGCACTAACTCGGCGGAAGAACCCAGTTTGTGCGACTCCGTTGATGCTGTTGTGAGTCCGTGGCTGATCAACCTTCTTCGGGGCGGCCTTCCGCTCCCACACCTGGGCCGGGGTCAGCCGGGTCTTCCGCGCGGCCCGCTCGGCGGCCAGGAACTCGGCCATCGCCTCGGCCGGGCTGAACAGGAACTTCTCAGGGGCGTCGGGCCGGAGAAAAGGGCGGAGAATGGTCTGCGCCCGGGGACCGAGGTAGACCATCCCCTTGGCCAGGCCGAAGTCGAGGACCTTCACCTGACCCCGCCGGTTGAGACTAATGTTGGCCGGCTTGATATCGCGGTGCACAATGTGGCCGGCGTGGGCGGCGTCCAGCGCGTCGGCCACTTGCACCGCGATCTCGACGACGCGGGAGATTTCGAGCGATCCCTGCTTCACCAGCAAATCGAGCGACTGGCCTTCCACGAACTCCATGGCGATAAACGGCTGACCGTCGGCCGTCTCGCCCACGTCGTACACGATTCAGACGTGCGGATGGTTGAGCGCCGAAGCAGCCCTGGCCTCGGTGAGGAATCGCTGACGTCGTTCGGGGTCCGCGGCCGTTGCCGCCGCCAGGAACTTGATTGCGGCTTTGCGTTCCGGCCGAGTATCCTCGGCCAGAAAGACTTCGCCCATGCCGCCGGCACCGAGCTTGGACGTGATACGATAGTGGCCGACCGTCTTGCCGATCATCTGTCTTCCTTGGAAGGGCGCCGTTGCGCCGCGGACGATTTGGGGCCTGCTTCGCACAGGCCCGCCCCCGCAAATGACAAGACATCAGGAAAGTGCGTTCAGCCGGCGGCGCGTCGAAGCCCGCGGAGCGTGATTGGTGGTGTGGATGGGGTCGTTGGAGTTCGTTGGCGGCATCGGGCAGCATCCTTCAGGGCCTCGAAGTGCGAAGCGGGCCGCCAGCAGCCGTGTGACGACTCCGGTCGTCCAGAGAAATACTGGTGCGAGGAAAAGGCATTATCCCAGAGTGCGGAACCAATACCGTCGCAAATCCGCAGGACACGAAGAGGATGCCGCCTTGCCTGTCGAACGATTCGGTGGGGAGTCACCGACTGGTACGGAGTGGCGGCAGGTGCGGTTGGGCACGGAGCGGCGGCGGGCCGGGCCTACCTCAATGGGGTAAACGGGCCAGCGGGTGCGCGCCCGGTTACCGCCCGCCAAAGGGCGGAAGTCACATGCTTTTCCGGGGTTTTCGTCGTATGCCGATGACTGGACTCGGAAGTGGGTGTGGGTCTCGAACCAGTCGAACGTGAGGTCGAGCAACTCGTCCATCGTCCGGCACCGGTGGTTCCGGGTCACGGCCTCGTGGAGCCGCCACCACACCCGCTCGATCGGGTTCGTGTCCGGGGCGTATTTCGGTAGGTCGTGGACCTTCACCGGCGCGGACTGGACGAAGGTGTCCCTCGTCCTCGCCGTTCGAGACTGGACCGCACGCCACACCCTCCTGCGGGAGGCGGCCCGCCGGGGGTGGAGTCCGCAACGGGTCCGGTTCGAGGCCCAGAGCCGGTACCCGACCAACCGCCGGGGGTCGGGGGGCGGCCGCGGAAGCCGGCCCGAGGGCGCGCTCCGGGAACTCGGCCGGCTGACCGAGCGGTGGGTGGAGTTCCACGGGGAAGTGTTCGGGGAGGTAGGACCGGAGGAGTGGGTCGGTCTGGGCCGGGCGACCGACCCGGGGCGGCGGGAAGCCCTCCGGGCCCTGGTCCGGACGGCCGAGGTGAGCCTGCGGGATCTGGAGCGAGCGGGGCGAGCGGCCCGCGCGACGGTCCGCGAGGTCGGCCGGGCCCTCGGGCCCCGGGGGGGTGACAGCCCACGAGGCGACCGACAGAGCATGAGTTCAGTTTTCGAATACTGTGCAATGCGTCCGGGTCTGATCCCTGAGGGTCGCGCCGGCAAGTAGCGGCCCGGGATGGAGCGGAAGGCCGGGCCACCGGACCTCACATGGGCCGCGTCACCATCCCCGCGGGCCTCCGTGTCGACGTGCCGGTGAACCGGGAGCGACGACCCTCGCCGTCGGCCCCGACCCCGCCAGGACCGCCTGCGTGGTTACGTCTTCCAGGATGAGCTTCGTCTGTGCGGGATTGAGAACCGGACGGGCCACACCTGTACCGTACCGAGGTGGAGACGTTTTCGACGATTCCTCTCTCCGAACCCGACGAAGTTCTGCGGCAGTTACGGCCCGGCATGGCCGACCGAAGGGCCCCACACGGGGTCCTTCAACCGCGGCTGGAGCAACTTCGCGACCAGGGCCGTCCACCCGGTCTGGTGATCCGCCCCGAGCCCCCGCCCGGTCTCCCCGTGGAAGTACTCGTGAAAGAGGAGGTAGTCCTTGAAGTGCGGGTCGGTCTGAAGCTTCGCGCTGTCCCCGAACACCGGCCGGCGGCCGTCCGCGCCCCGTAGGAACAACCGGGTCAGCCGGGTCGAGAGGTCGGCCGCGACCTCTTCCAAGGTCATCAGCCGGCCCGACCCGGTCGGGTGTTCGACCCGGAAATCCGGACCGTAGTAGTGATGGAACTTTTGCAGGCTTTCGATGATCAGGTAGTTGACCGGAAACCAGACCGGCCCCCGCCAGTTCGAGTTCCCGCCGAACATCCACGAGTCGGACTCGCCGGGCTGATACCCCACCGTCAGGACAGCCCCGTCGGCCCGGAATCGAAACGGATGGTCCTGGTGATACTTCGATAGCGCCCGCACCCCGTATGCGGACAGGAACTCGGCCTCGTCGAGCATCCGCCGCAGCAGCCGTTTCACCCGACTCCCGCGGAGCAGGGACAGGAGTCGCCGGTCCCCGACGCCCGGCACGTGCCACCGGGACACGAGGGCGGCCAGGTCCTGGCGGTGGTTCAGGAACCACTCCATCCGACGGGTGAAGCCCGGCACGCGGGCGAGCAGCTCGGGTTCGAGCGTCTCCACGGCGAATAGCGGGATCAGCCCCACCATCGACCGCACCCGCAGGCTCTGGCTCCGCCCGCCCGGGAGGGTGAGGCGGTCGTAGTAGAACGCGTCCGTCTGGTCCCACAGCCCGGCCCCGCGACCGCAGAAGTCGGCCATCGCCTCGGCGATGTGCAGAAAGTGCTCGAAGAACTTCGACGCCAGGTCCTCGTACACCCGGTTGTGCAGGGCGAGTTCGAGGGCCATCCGGAGCATATTGAGCGAGTACATCGCCATCCACGCGGTCCCGTCCGACTGCTGGATGAACCCGCCGGTCGGGAGCGGCTTGCTCCGGTCGAACACCCCGATGTTGTCGAGCCCGAGGAACCCGCCCTGGAACAGGTTTTGGCCCTCGACGTCCTTCCGGTTCACCCACCAGGTGAAGTTCAGCAGGAGCTTGTGGAACACCCGCTCCAGGAACACCACGTCGCCCGCATCGCCCCGCCGCTTCCGATCGATCTGGAACACCCGCCACGTCGCCCAGGCGTGGACCGGCGGGTTCACGTCCGCGAAGTTCCACTCGTACGCCGGGATCTGCCCACTCGGGTGCATGTACCACTCGCGGGCGAACATCACCAGCTGGTCCTTGGCGAACTCCGGGTCGAGGACGGCGAACGGGATCATGTGGAACGCCAGGTCCCAGGCCGCGTACCACGGGTACTCCCACTTGTCCGGCATCGAGACGACGTCGGCGTTGGTCAGGTGGCCCCAGTCGCCGTTCCGGATCGCCCCACGGCCGGGCGGCGGGGCGGGCTGGCCGGGGTCGCCGGCGAGCCACCGGGCCACGTCGAGACAGTAGAACTGTTTCGACCAGATCAGTCCGGCCGCGGCCTGCCGCTGGACCCGCCGGGCGTCCGGGTCGGGGGCGCGGAGGTCGGCGTAGAACTCGTCCGCCTCGCGGACCCGATCCGCGAAGACCTCGTCGAAATCCGCGAACGTGTCCCCGACCGTCCCGATTCCCTCGCCGGGGGCGAGAGAGAACCGCACTCGTACCCGCGCCGACCCGCCAGCCGGGACCGAGAACCGGTACCAACCCGCCGCCTTGGTCCCGGTGCGATCGGGGTTCACCGCGGCCCTGATGTCGTTCACCACGTATTCGTGGAACGCGTCCTTGAAGTACCCGCTCCCGATCCCACCGAATACCTTCCGGACGTTCGTCTCGTTCTCGCTGACCAGGAGTTCCGGGTCACCGTCGTAATGCAACTGGAAGGTCAGCCAGGCCGGGTGGCGAAGCAGAAGGGAGGACGGGCCGACCCCGGTGACGAGCGGCTTTGGGGCATCGGGCGACCAGGACCAGGTGTTGCGATACCAGACCTGCGGGAGGAGGTGCAGCGGGGCCTGGTCGGGGCCGCGGTTGTGGGCCGTGACCCGCATCACGACGTCCATCGGCGAGGCCTTGGAGTACTCGACGAAAACGTCGAAATAGCGGTCGTCGTCGAAGACTCCGGTGTCGAGCAGCTCGAACTCCGGGTCCTGCCGGGTCCGCCGTCGGTTCTCGTCTACCAGGCGGTCGTAGGGGAATGCCCGCTGGGGGTACTTATAGAGGAACTTGAGGTACGACGCGGTCGGGGTGGCGTCGAGGTAGTAGTAGAGTTCCTTGACGTCCTCCCCGTGATTCCCCTGCTCGTTGGTCAGCCCGAACAAGCGTTCTTTGAGGAACGGGTCGCGGCCATTCCAGAGGGCGAGGGCGAGGCACAGCCGGCCGCGGTCGTCCCCGAACCCGCCGAGCCCGTCCTCTCCCCACCGGTACGCCCGACTGCGGGCGTGTTCGTGAGGGAAGTAACGCCAAGCGTTCCCGTCGGAACTATAGTCTTCCCGAACCGTCCCCCACTGCCGCTCGGACAGGTACGGCCCCCACTTCTTCCACCACGTTCGGCCTTGCTCGCCCTCGGTCAGGCGCGCCAACTCGGCGTTTAACGGTTTTCCACAACTCACGGTTACCCATCCCTCCGGGACACGTTGCCCGACCGGATTACTGTTAGCCTCTGGTAAGGACTTCGATGCGGCGGCGTGGCCCTTGGGTTGTGAAGCACCGGCCATCCTGCCCCTCGCTCACCGCTACAGTATGCCGGACCAGCCCGCCGTGGTTGAAGGAGGGGAATGATTTAAGCGATACCTCCCCACGCACGGACCAGAACCCCGGTAGTGACCCCAGCGATCTTCACGCATCAATACACGTTGCCGTGTCTCCGCAGCAGGATGATAGTGACACGGAGAGGCAGTTCGGTCAACCTTCGCATCAGGTACCCGTGGGCGACGATTCGGACCGTCCTGTTCTGCTCGCTCGGGACCATCAGCCGGTGGAAGGCCCGTTTCGAAGCGGATGGGGTCGATGCCGTGTTCGGCCGGGCTCGGGGCCGGCGGGCGGTCCGGGGTGCAGATCTGGGCCGCCCTGGTCGTCCGCTGGGTCCTGTCATGTTCCCCGACCGAGTTCCGGTTCGCCCGGAGCCGGTGGAGTTGCGAGGCGGCGGCCGTGGTCCTGCGGGACGACGGCCAGGTCCGGGTCGGACGGGAGACGGTCCGCCGATGGCTGCGGGAGGCCGGCCTGGTGTGGCGGCGACCCCGTCCGGTCATCCGCCCCAACGATCCGGACCGGGAGCGGAAACTCAAGGCCCTGCGAGCGTTGCTCAAGGGCCTCCCGGCGGACGAGACGGCGGTGTTCATGGACGAGGTGGACGTGAACCTGAACCCGAAGGTCGGGTGCATGTGGATGACGCGGGGGGAGCAGGCGGCGGTCGAGACGCCCGGGACCAACGAGAAGCGGTACCTGGCCGGGAGTATCCACTGGCGGACCGGGACCGTCATCCGGACCGAGGGCCGTCCGAAGGAGGGGCGGAGTGCGG